>DAMDIS010000107.1:7630-8927 GCA_032100885.1 Proteiniclasticum sp. | reverse complement strand
TTTGGACAGGAGATCCTTCGCCGAAATATCGTTTCGAAGAAGCACAGAGATGGCTTTTCCAGCCTCGATGGCTGATCCTCCACCCACAGCCAGGATAAATGCGATATCACTGTCTTTGCTTTCCGCATATGCCTTATCGATGATATCGAAGGTGGGGTTTTCCGTAATCTTGTCAAAAATGCCGTACTTGATGTTTTCGTTCTCAAGAGCGGTGATGCAGTCCTCCAGGGAACCATTAAGCTTTGAAGATTTCTGTCCTGTCACAATGAGGCACTTCTGCCCGAAGTCACGCAGTTTACTGCTGTTTTTCACCAGACAGTTCCTTCCTACGATGATTGATGTGGGCATGCTGTAATTAAATTCAAACAATTATTCAATCCTCCTCAAAAATTATTGGCTTTCAGTAACTTTAGCAATTTCTGTCAATCTTTTTGAAAAATATGCGTCTTTTTCCTTGACATCGCACCCCTACATCAGTATAATAATCTTTGTCAGTAAATCTGGTTGATTAGCTCAGCTGGTAGAGCATGCGACTCTTAATCGTAGGGCCCAGGGTTCGAACCCCTGATCGACCACCATTTTAATCCGGTTTAAAGACCGGATTTTTTTATTGCCTTTTTTTCCATATGATTATTATAATCGAGAACTTTGAACTTAATCTTAACGTTTTCTTCTTTCTGATGAATTTTGACTTTCCCGTAAACATTAAAGCGATTTTATTAAAATCTGGCATGAACCTGTTATAACCCTTAAGCGCGAGTGTTATAATGGATTAACAATATAAAGCAGGGAGATAGATTAATGAGAGATATTCGACTTGAGAAACTGGCCAGACTACTTGTAAATTACTCCACAGAAATTAAGAAAGGCGACTTTGTCTATATCAGAGCGGATGAGGTGGCAACACCCTGGGCAAAAGCTGTAGCTAGAGAAGCGGTTAAAGCAGGCGGACATGTAGAAGTGGTGCTCACATCAGATGAGATCAGTGAGGTTATCCTAAAAGAGTCCACAGAAGAGCAGCTGAAGGAGGGAAACCTCATCAACGAGACGCTTCTTGCAAGGGCAGATGTATGGCTGACTGCGTGGGGTTCCCGAAACGTCAAGTATGCAAGCAACATAGACCCTGAAAAGATCAAGCACTCCTCCATCGGTGCTAAAGAATGGCGTAAACTCTATTCGGACAGGATGGGAGACGGCAGCTTAAGATGGTGCGGTACTCAGTTTCCGGCTTTCGGAGATGCTCAGGAAGCGGGCATGAGCCTCGAGGAATATGAGGACTTTGTCTATGGAGCGGGAC
>DAMDIS010000107.1:6272-7537 GCA_032100885.1 Proteiniclasticum sp. | reverse complement strand
AGTGGATCAACTGTGATGGCAAGGTAAACTTCCCCGACGGCGAGATCTTCACATCACCTGTTGAGGATTCCGTTGAAGGAAACGTCTATTTCGAATTTCCGCTCATTTATGCGGGCAAGGAAATCCAGGGAATCAGACTGAAGATCGAGAAAGGCAGAATTGTGGAAGCCTCTGCAGAAAAGGGAGGAGAACTCCTCTCAACAATCCTTGATACCGATGAAGGCGCAAGGACCTTTGGGGAACTTGCCATAGGAACCAATTACGGAATCAGAAACATCACAAAGAACATCCTGTTTGACGAGAAGATCGGTGGAACTTTCCATATGGCGATCGGAGATGCTTTTCCTGAAGCGGGAGGTAAAAACACAAGTGTCATTCACTGGGACATGATCGGTGAACTGAGAGTGGAAGGAAAGATTTATGCAGATGGCGAACTCTTCCATGAAAGAGGCCAGTTCAAAAAAGAAGTGCTGGAAGCATTCGAAAACAATCAGTAGGAACATCTGCCTCGGAAGTGGAAAGTGAACAAGAAATGGAGGTATTTAGTGTGATCAAGGAATTAAATTACAGAGAAGCGGAAGGCTCCGTAAGAACGCCTGCTTCAAAATCCTATGCGCATCGTGCACTGATTGCTCTGTCGCTCTCTAAGGGGAAAGGTACAGTCTACAATGTCGATCTCTCTGCAGACATCATGGCAACGCTCAAGTGCCTTGAAGATCTGGGGGTTGATTTCTTTGTCAAAGAAAAAGATGTCATTATAGATGCCACATGTTTCGGTCAGAGAAGAGACCGTGTACTGAAACCTGAAGAGTCAGGTTCTACATTAAGGTTCTTCATTCCCATCACGCTTCTATTTGATGAAGTATATGAAATCAGAGGAAGTACAAGTCTTCTTCAGCGTCCGATCACGGTATACGAGGAAATGTTCAAGGATATGGATATCATGATCTATAGAGACAGTCTGGAGAGCATTGTGCTGAAAGGAAAGCTGGAACCCGGCGATTTCTCTCTTCGAGGCGACGTCAGCTCCCAGTTTGTTTCCGGAATGCTGTTTGTTCTTCCCCTTCTAAATGGAGACAGCACACTGACAGTTACTGGAGATTTCCAGAGCCAGAGCTATGTGGATATGACGGTAAAGGTTATGGAGGATTTCGGGGTAACAGTCAGACGCGAGGGAGATACCTACTTTGTCAGCGGCAATCAGGCCTATAAGCCAATAGACTATGAAGTCGAGGGAGACTATTCCCAGGCAGCCTACTTTCTTG
>DAMDIS010000107.1:4687-6262 GCA_032100885.1 Proteiniclasticum sp. | reverse complement strand
CAGCCGGCGCCCTTGCGGGTCGTACAGAGGTTCTTGGGCTGAATCATTCATCTATCCAGGGAGACAAGGAAATTCTAAGGATTCTTGAAAAGATGGGTGCCAAAGTAAACAGGATCGAAAACGGATATGAAGTGGAGCAGTCAAAACTACGGGCGCTGGACATCGACATCTCGGATACGCCGGATCTTGCCCCCGTCCTTGGTGTTCTTCTCTCCCTATCAGAGGGCACAGGAAAACTGATGAACTGTGACAGATTAAGATACAAGGAATCTGACCGTGTTCAGTCCACCATAGAACTCATCAGGAGTCTTGGTGGAGAAGCGGAGGAGGAAGAAAGCAGCATCGTCATAAAAGGCCGAGAGAGTCTTCGAGGCGGACATGTCTATTCCTTCAATGATCACAGGATCGTCATGGCGGCTGCTGTCGCATCACTCAGGTGCACAGAACCGGTGAAAATCGAAGGCTTTGAAGCGGTCAAAAAGTCCTACCCTGAATTTTTCAGAGACTTTGAGAAGATTGCAAGATAGCATAGGGATAACGGATCGGGTAAACTTTCGTGTTTCTCAAGAAAATTCTTGATGTCTTTAAACTCATATGTTATACTTCGTAGGAAGAAATCTTTAATGCGGTCCAGAGAGGCTGAGAAGATATTAAGCAGGAATAAAAGGCTTATTATACCTCTTGTCTCTATGGCAAGAGGTTTTTTATATTTATTAAACGGGTACAGCGATACCCTATAAGGAGGAAATTATGGCAGCAATCACAGCAAAGAAGAAAATGGAGGTAGAGAACAGGTTTCTCACCATCACCTCAGGGAAGGACATCATTCTTGCCCTTCAGCATCTCATTGCCATGTTTGGCGCAACAGTTCTTGTCCCTATGCTCACAGGTCTCAATCCTTCAGTGGCACTTTTCTCGGCAGGTGCAGGTACACTGATCTTTCATCTGGTCACCGGCGGAACGGTACCGGTATTCTTAGGTTCATCCTTCGCATTCATAGCAGTTATCAATATTGTAAAAGAAGCAAACGGTGGAGATCTTGCCTATGCACAGGGTGGCATATTTGTAGCGGGTATTCTCTATGTACTGGCATCGATGCTGGTCAAGAAAGTAAAGTACGAGACCATCAAGAAATTTCTTCCTTCCTATGTAGTCGGACCAATGATCATGGTCATCGGTCTTACACTGGTACCGACAGCTTACGGCATGGCTCAGGGCAACCTGATTCTTGCATCTGTCACACTGCTCACTGCACTTGGAATCAACCTTTTCGGTAAGGGCATGCTGAAGCAGATGTCCATCATCACTGCAGTGGCAGTGGGATACATCCTTTCACTGATCCTCGGACAGGTGGATACGACAATCATCACTAGCGCGGCGCTTCTTGAAATGCCTGCCTTCACACTGCCAAAGTTCAATCTTAATGCAGTGCTGACCATAGCGCCGGTTGTCCTTGCGGTATTCATGGAACACGTAGGCGACATCACAACAAACGGACAGGTAGTCGGAAAAGATTTCATCAAGACACCAGGTCTTCACAGAACGCTCCTTGGAGATGGACTTGCAACAGCCTTT
>DAMDIS010000107.1:377-4677 GCA_032100885.1 Proteiniclasticum sp. | reverse complement strand
GCCAATACAACATACGGTGAAAATACCGGAGTGCTGGCAATCACGAAGAACTACAATCCTCAGCTGTTAAGACTGGCAGCAGCTTTTGCGGTAGTACTTGCCTTCGTCGGAAAGCTCGGCGGAACACTGAGAAGTATTCCAACCCCTGTCATGGGCGGAATCAGTATCATCCTCTTCTCCATGATCGCCCTCATCGGTGGAAAGACACTGAAGAAGGCTTATGAAGAGAAGGAAGTCAAAGTGGAAGCGAAGACAGTGATTACAGGTCTTGCAATACTCATCATCGGACTAGCACCAACCTACCTTCCTGCAGACATCGCATCAATCTTTACCATAAAGATCACTGATGCCATATCCCTAAGCGGACTGAGTCTTGCTGCAATAGCAGGAATCGTGCTGAACAGCATATTCAGTATGTTCGCAAAGAAGTAGAAAAACACAGACGTGAAATTATGCTCGGCATATCCGGAAAACTGGGTATGCCGAGTTTTTATTTTTCGATGAATTCACAAGGAAGAACAATTAATATTCCGGAAGACTCTGCTATAATAAAATGAATAAGAAAAGAGGGTGAAGAGATGAAACTTATGGAACTGATTGAGGGGCTGTCCCCAGAGGAAATCAGAGGAACGATAAACGAGGAGCTGGAAATCAGTTCTGTAACCAATGATTCCAGCAAAATTGAAGAGGGAAGTCTGTTTGTGGCGATAAAAGGCTATCTTGCAGATGGACACAGCTACATGGCTGAAGCGAAGAAGCGGGGAGCTGCTGCCTTCATAGTCACTGAATTTCAGGATCATGAGGATATGCTTCAGATCAGAGTCGAAAATGCCAGGGAAGCTCTGTCATACCTTTCGGCAAAGCTGAATGACCACCCCACAAGGAAACTGAGAATGGTCGGCATTACAGCGACCAACGGAAAAACGACCACAAGCTACATCCTTGACCATATCTATACATCAGCAGGATTCAAAACCGGACTCATCGGCAGCGTCATGATCAAGGTGGGAGACAGGTTTGTACACTCGGAGCTGACCACTCCGGAAAGCTCCGATCTTCAGGTCATTTTCAAAGATATGCTCAGTGAGCAGGTGGACAAGGCTGTTATGGAAGTTTCTTCTTCGGCTCTTGAACTTTACAGAGTGAACGATGTGGATTTTGATATCGTCGCTTTCAATAATTTCAGTAGAGAACACATCGACCAGCACGGAAGCCTTGAGAAATACTTTGAGGCAAAGTCCTCCCTTGTAAGAAATGCCAAATCCGGATCCTTTGCCATCCTCAATATGGATGATGAAGTGACCTATGGCTTGAGAGGAGAGACGAAGGCGAAGGTCATTACATTCTCCACAAAAGATGAGAATGCGGATCTTTTCTGCAGCGATCTTGATCTTTCCAGTGGCAGGGCCAGATTCATCCTGAAGATCAGACAAGATATCGTCGGGCTTGACGGAATGATTGAAAAGGGAGAATATCCTGTCAAGCTGAGAGTTCCCGGTTTTCATTCCGTTGTGAACTCCCTGTCTGCCATGGCCATGGCGCTGGTTGACGGTGTAAGGGTTCAGGAGGTCATCCGTGGTGCAGAAACCTTTACCGGAGTGGAGAGAAGATTCCAGTATATTTATGATGACGAGTTTGTGATCATTGATGATCATTTCGCAAACATGAGCAATATCGATATGACCCTTGAGAGTCTGGTGAAATTAAATTATAATAAGCTTCACCTAGTGTATGCCATTCGAGGCAATCGGGGACCGACTGTAAACAGAGAAAATATCATCACACTTCTTAAGTGGAGAGACAAGCTTCATATGGATGAAATCATCGGAACGAAGAGTGTTGAGTTTGTCACCGCAAAGGATACAGTCACTAAAGAGGAAATGAATGTTTTCCATGAAGAGCTTGAGAAGTCGGATCTTACAGTGACGGTCATTGAGGATCTTAAATCATCCATCAGGTATGCCATAGATAAGGCGGAACCTGGGGATGTGATACTACTTGCAGGATCCCAGGGGATGGACTATGGGGCGAGAATCGCACTGGAATATATCTTAAGCCAGAACCCGGACAAAGATAAGGAAAAACTCTTTGCGCCTCTTGTGGGTAGAGTATCCGATATGGCTTAACCTGATTTAAAGGAGTTGAAAAGAAGAGCTTAAGGGCTTTTTGTGTCTATGAAAGAGAAAATATTGGGAATCATCGGTGGGATGGGGCCGGAAGCATCTGCCCAGCTGTATATGAAGATGATAAAAGCCACAAAAGTGAAAAAGGACCAGGAGCATTTCAGGATCATTATCGACAGCAATCCCAAGATACCGGATCGCACAAGAGCGATTCTGGGTCTTGGTGAAAACCCTGCACCATTTATCGTTGAAACGGCAAACAACCTGAAAAAAGCAGGCGTAGACCTTGCATGCATTCCGTGCATCACGTCGCATTATTTTTATGATGAAATTACAGCCGGGACGGAGCTTCCGATCATTCATGCTCTCGAGGAGCTGAATACCTATATCCATGGTGCATATCCTGGAATCGGAAAAATTGGTGTGCTGGCGACAACGGGAACAAAGAATACAAAGATCTTCGATCAGTTTCTGAAGGATGTTTCCATTATTTATCCCGACGACAAAATTCAGGAAGAATACGTCATGGAGGCAATCTATGGTGAAGGAACTGGGATCAAGTCTGGTGTAACTGAAGGGGAACCTGTAGAACTACTTAAAGCTGCAGGGGAACATGTCATCGGGAAAGGTGCAGAAGTTGTCATACTAGGCTGTACAGAGATTGGTCTTGTTCTGACAAAAGACTCGCTGAGCAGACCGGCAATCGATCCTATGGATGTCATGGCTGAAGTTATGATCAGAAAAGGAAGAGAGTAAGAAAAAGCAAATAACTGCCTTTGACGGTATCTTAGCTATTCTCAAGCAGGGAGTGATAGGGTGAAATTCGAATTTGACAGCGAAATCAGAAAGCTTGAAGGGAAAATCAGGTGGAGTGTAGTCTATTTTCCATATTCAGCAGTGGAGAAGTTCGGTGTAAAAGGGAATATTCCTGTTCTCATCACAGTTGACGGACTCAGCTACAATCACACCTTACTGCCCTCAAGAAACGGTCATTATCTCGTATATAATGAATTCATAAGACAAGCCGTCGGCAAAGACGTTGGCGACACGGTACATGTTACCCTGGAAAAGGATACAAAAGAACGTATATTTACCGTTTTACCATATATAGAAAAAGCGCTCAGAGACAGTGGTGTACTTGAGCGATATCTGAAACAACCGGACTACTTGAAGCGGGAGCAGGCGAATTATATTGAGATTGCGAAAAAAGAAGATACAAAGCAGAACAGACTGAACAAGCTCATTGCCATGCTGAGTGAACTGAAGTAGTTTACAGCGATTTTCATAAGAAGGAATGTAATAAAGACCGCACTAAAGGATCGAACATCCTTCGGTGCAGTCTTCATTTTTGAGACGATATTTGAAGAGGGTCTGTCAAAAACTGACTGATTTTATAATTCTATAGGTTGAGCGCTTTATTTATGACAGTTTTTATCTTGCTGACGCTGGTTAAAGCTATTTACCGCTTTCCCAGGGAATGGTTTCTATTTCCTCTCCTCCAAGTTCCTGATTAAGGAATCTTGCAAGGGTGAAGAGATAATCCGACAGTCTGTTCAGGAACTTATAGCAGTGAGGGAAAGGATCTACATTCTCTTCAAGAAGAAAACGGACAAACTGTCTTTCGCATCTTCTGGAAACCGAGCGCACCACATGTGTGTATGTCGCTTCTTTCTTTCCGGAGAAAATGATGAATTTAGTCTGAGGCGGCATCGCATTTGTCATCTCATCAATCTTCTCTTCAAGAAGCAGAGCATGACTTTCGTCGAAACGTACTATGGTAAATCCTGAGGATATCTCTGTACCGAGATTATAGAGTCCGTTCTGAATGTATCTCAGAAATTCCATGATCTCGCTTTTCTTCGGAAAGTCACTTCCTTCTTCTATAAGTGAATTGAGATAGCCAAGTGAAGCATTCACTTCGTCTATCTGACCGTTCAGTTCGATTAAAGAGGATGACTTAAGCATTCTCTGTCCGCCTAAGGTTCCTGTTGTTCCTTTATCACCTGTTTTTGTTACTATACCCATTTTAACCTCCACGTGTTTTGATTACTTCTATTATAAGGAAGAATACATGACTTGTGTCCTAAAGATTGTAAATTAAGTGAGAATTATCATGAACTGTGCTGAAGAGGTATCCATTTCCTGCATGAACAAGGTGATTGAAATTGGAATTCCAG
>DAMDIS010000107.1:0-355 GCA_032100885.1 Proteiniclasticum sp. | reverse complement strand
ATTATAATGAGAAGTACACTGAATATGATGCGTTGATCTGGTCTAAAGATCTGCTGGAAAATACAGTCAGATTATAGGTGGGGATTGATGGTTAGGATAAAGTGTTTAGATCCTGTATGTTTCATAAGGATTGAGAATACTGATATTTGGCGATTTCAGCCGTATACAGAGGATGTTCGCCTCTGAATTATGGTTTATAATTTTTTAATATCCGTTTTAATATGAGCTTCAATCATTTTTGGGGCTACAGAATGGTTACCAGAAAATAATCTATAAAATAATCGAGAAAAGCTGTTGACACTGATAATCCAAAATGCTAATATATAGAAGTCGCCTGACAAGAGCGACAAACAAA
>DAMDIS010000106.1:6259-9010 GCA_032100885.1 Proteiniclasticum sp. | reverse complement strand
CATTGTCCCGCCGAGAGATTCCAGCACCTTTTTCTGCATATCAATATAATAGACGGATCCTGGGTCTTCGCCAACAATCACTGAAGCCAGTGTCGGGGTTGCCTTGCCTTCTGCCCGATACCCTTCTATTCTCTTTCTTATTTTATCCTTTTCTACCTTTGCAATAGCTGATACATTGATAATTTCTGACATCGTTATCCTCCCTGTTCTGGTATTCAAATAGGCATGTCTTACTCTTCAGTACCCCTGACTTCCGTTTCCGTCTCTTCCTGCACTTCGGATTCGGTTACTCCGGTTTCCGGAACTGCCTCGACTTCAGCCTCAGTGTTATCCGTCAGAGGAGCTTCTAAAAGATCATGATCTGTGTGTGATATCTTGTCCAGAACTCCGTTGACGAAGGATCCTGATGATTCATCCGAATATTTTTTGGCCATTTCCACGGCTTCATAAATAGATACATTGTTCGGGATACTGTCGACATAAAGAATCTCATAAGTCGCCAGTCTCAGTATACTGAGATTGATCTTGGAAACTCTTGAAAGCTTCCAGTTTACGAGATAGTTTTCGATCAGTCTGTCTATATTTTCCTTGTGCGCCAGGACACCGCTCAGTACATCTTCAAGATATTTAAGATCGGTATCCTCTCTTAAGTCATCCTGATTATCTTCAAAGTAATCATCCATCAGTTCTTCTGCTGTTTTTTCATTCATGGTGCTCTGATATAAAAGCTCCATTGCTATTTCTCTCGTTCTTTTTCTCATATTCATAAAGGGCAACATTGCCCCCTCCTTATTATTAGTTTCACTACAAAAAACCCTCTGGCATCAGAGGGTGAGGTATTATTTTTCCTTTGTCTCTTTTTCTTTGTCCTTGACATAGATATTGTTGACATAGACATTAACAGCCGACACTTTAAGTCCTGTTATGGTCTCAACCGTCTCTTTTACGTTAATCTGAGCTTTATGGACGACATCAGGTATTTTAAAGCCGTACTCTATGCTTACGACCATATCGATGATTGCATCATTTTCTCCTACAGTAACCTTGACACCTTTAGTAACATTTCTTTTGCCGGTAACTACCTGGGTGATTCCACCAGTCAGTGTCGGATGCAGCCCCTGTATGCCTTCGATCTCGCTTGCAGCGATTCCTGCAATGACACCCACTACATCTTCTGAAATCTTGACCACACCGTGACCTTGGGTTTTATTCATATTTTCGCTCATACCTTATCCTCCTCGATACTGTAGGTCTATTTGGATTAATTATATCAAATTGACCTTTTATAAGCAATTGAATCGCCAAAATACGACCTCAGCTCTCCTTCATCCATGCTGTAAGCCTGTGATGTATAACTGCAAACATTGAAAAAGGTCCCTTGCGGGACCTTTAATACATTAACTACTTCACTTCATCAATGATGTATTTAACCGATGGGAAAACAAAATCTGCACTTATCGTACTGTTTTCGTAGTCAGCAGGCTTAGTTTCGCCTGAATACACGAGAACGGATGTAATTCCTGCATTGATTCCTGTCTGCACGTCTGTGTAGAGACGATCTCCGACCATAACCATTTCATTCTGGTCAAGACCATATTTAGATGCGATGCTCTCCACAACCGCTTTGTTCGGTTTACCAATAACGAAGGGCTTCTTCCCTGTGCTGGCTTCAATCATTGCCGCCATGGCACCTGCATCGGGCATAAATGCACCGTTAGGCAGCGGGCATACAAAATCAGGATGTGTAGCAATATACTCCACTCCCGAGGCGATATATTCGCAGGCACCCCAGATTTTCTCATATGTCAGTGAGGTGTCGAACCCTAGAACCACAAAGTCAATTTCCTGACCTCTGTCTTTCACCAGGTGAAAGCCTTCCCGCATAAATTCCTCTTCAAGTGACGGCGTACCCAGAAGATAGATTCTTGCACCCTCGTGCCTGTCTTTCAGGTATCTGGTTGTCGCTTCACCTGAAGTAAAGATGTCTTCTGCTGTCACGTTCAGACCGAGTTTAGTCAGCTTTTCGACATATGCCATTCTGTTCTTTGAAGAATTGTTGGTCAGAAATATATATCTCTTTCCATTTCTTCTCAGTGTGTCCAGAAAATCAGATGCTCCGTCGATCAGCTCATTTCCCAGGAAAATGGTACCATCCATATCCAGAAGAAACGTGTCTTTATCTTTTAAATTGTTCAAAGCAATACTCCTTTTTATTAACTGAAGAGATTATATGTAAATAATGCAATTCCTTCTGAGTAGGTCAGCAGCACCAGCACTACAAGCAGAGCAATGATGAATGGCCATACTTCCTTCAGAAAATCTTCGATTTTTACTCCTACTATGGTACATACCGTACACATCATCGATCCGAAAGGCGGTGTAAGACCACCGATCATAATATTTACGATGAAAATCATACCGAAATGAATCGGATCGATACCGAATGTCTTCACAGCTGGTACTAGAAGCGGTGCAAGTATAACAAGAGCCGCCCCTCCTTCAAGGAACATACCGACAAACAGCAGCAATAAATTGATGACAAGCAGAATAACTATCGGACTATCTGTCATGTTCACCATAAATTCTGTAATCATCTGCGGAATTCTTTCCAGTGTGAGGTAATATCCAAATACTTTTGCACTGGCGATGATCGCCATTACTGCACCGGTACCTTTTACAGTATCCATGAATATCATTGGAAGATGTGATGGTTTCAGTTCTTTGTAGATAAAGAAACCGGCGATCACCGAG
>DAMDIS010000106.1:0-6249 GCA_032100885.1 Proteiniclasticum sp. | reverse complement strand
CAGTACCGCAACTGCTCCAGCTTCAGTAGGTGTGAATACACCCAAACGCATTCCCATGATGATTCCAAAAGGAATGATGAGCGCCCAGATTGATTTGATCAGCTGTCTGAAGATTTCGCCCGGCGAAGACATCTTTGCTCTAGATGGCTTATAGTCTCGTTTTACAGAGATGAAATGGACTGCTATCATCAGAACGATCGTCATCATGATTCCAGGCATATATGCAGCGAGGAACATATCACCTACAGTAACATTTGCGATAAGTGCATAAAGAATCAGATTTGTTCCTGGTGGTATAACAGGACTGATGGCTGATGAAGCTGCAGTGATTGCAGCTGAGAATGGTTTGGAAAAACCTTTCTTTACCATTTCAGGTACAAGTATTTTAGACTGCATAGCTGCATCTGCGTTTGCAGATCCTGAGATTCCGCCCATGAATGCGCTAAGAAGAACGTTAACCTGAGCAAGACCACCTTTAGTGTGACCGACCAGAACGTCTGCAAAATCCATAAGTGCTCCAGAAATTCCCGAATAGTTCATGACCGAGCCAACCATAATGAAGAATGGTACGGCCAGATATGGGAAAGATTCGACAGCGGTTACAAACTGCTGTATGACCATCTCCATCGGCATAGATGTATTAATGAAAATAAAGTAGAATAATGACGCGCCCATAAGCGCAAATGCCACTGGTATATTGAGAAAAAACAGCACAAAGAGTACTATTACTGGTAATAATGATTCCATTTATTCTTCAACCCCCTGATCTTCCGGATCACCAATCTCTAGTTTGATGTCCTTACCTGTGAAAACTTTTCTGATGCTCTGAACAAGGAAGTATATTGAATACGCTGTGATTAATGCAAAAGAAATGACAATAGATACATATATGTATTTATATGAAAATTCAAGTGCAGCAGTGATTTTTGTGGAATTGCTGAAATACTTATAGCTTAGTACCAGCATTGTTGAAGACAGAACTGTAACCACTGCAGATGTGATCATGACGATAACCGGCTGGAATTTATCTGGCACAAGATCCGTCAGCACTTCTACCCCGATTAAGCCCTTTGTTTTGTAAGCGTTGGCAAATCCAAGAAAAATTACCCATACAAAAGCTGCAACAGCGACTTCTTCAGACCAGTTCCATGTAAATGACAGGAAATATCGTGTAAAAACATTAATGATTACTAGGATTGTCGTCACTGCAAGGAATACAGCGCCGATATATAACTCAAAGTTCACAAAGAACTTTCTTAAATTCTTTTTCATCTCATCCTCCTATAATACTGAAACAAATATCTTTTGTGACATAATTTCAATAGCATTCCCCTTCGAGAAGGGAAATGCTATTGTTTAAAAATTAATGATCTATGTTCTTATTGTTCTGCCTTGATTTTCTCCAGTTCTACAAGAATCTTTTCATAGATTCCAGGAGTCCACTGTGGGAACATAGTATAGACAGGTTCTGCAGCTTGAAGGAATGCTTCTGCATCAACTTCATGGAAGTTTACACCTTCCGCTTTAAGAAGTTCAGCGAATTCTGCTTCAGCCTTGATTGTCTCATCTAAATTGTCCTGCATACCCTTTTCAAATTCTTCGGATATGATTGTTCTCTGCTCTTCTGTCAGTGATTCCCAAAGTTTTGTTGAAGTTGCAACTGTTGATACTCCAAGCAGATGGTTTGTCAGGGAATACTCCTTGACGTTCTCATACTGCTGAGTACCGTAATAAGTCATGATGGATCCTTCAACACCATCGATTACACCTTGCTGTATTGCAGCATATGTGTCAGGATAAGGCATTGAAACCGGATTTCCACCCATAGCTTCGATTGTAAAAGTGTACAGCTGGCTGGTAGGAACGCGTATGTTCAGTCCCTTCATGTCAGCAGGAGTCTTTATCGGCTTTTTGGTCATCATGCTTCTGAAACCGAAAACCCAGTCAAGTGAAAGAACCTTGATTCCATGTTCAGCTTCAATTTTCGCATTAAGCTCCTGAACAAGTGGAGTCTTTGTCATAGCAAGATACTGGTCGAATGTTGTATAAAGGAATGGACCAGTTACAGCGTTATAATCTGGAACATAGTCACCAAGGAAGTTTACACCATCTACCACTATCCAGTCTGATCCAGCTACAAGCTGCTCCATACCATCTTTTCCAATAGGAAGTGTTCCACTTGTAAACAGCTCCATCTGGAGTGAACCGTTGCTTCTCTCGTTGATGGCGTCAACAACCTTAACAAGAGACATAGCAGTCTGCTCGTCATCGCCGAACTTTGTGCTGATTGTGATTTTCCTCGTCTCTGTAGCTGCAGGCTCTTCTGTTCCTGGTGTTTCAGGTGTTCCAGGAGTTGCAGGTGTTTCTTTTGCACCACAAGCGACGATTGTAGTTGCCATTAACATAGTTGCAAGCAACATTGCGATTTTTTTCATGAAGTATCCCCTTTCTTCTGTGACGATTTCCGCCACACATAAAAATATCAGAGAATCTACAGAAAAGTAAATCTGCAGAACCTACTGCTACCAACATTTAACAGCGGCAAGATCTGCATATCACAACTTCTGTAAACTTTCTAGTCAACTAATGTTAACACAATGTTATTTTCATGTAAAGGTTTTAATATTTAATTATGCACTTAAAATGCTTAGGTATTCAAAGTATTGGATATCCTCGAATATCGGGAACCATTCAGGAATTATCCTAAAAAAAAAGAGATCTTAAAAAGACCTCTTTAATCTGTAGTATGGTAAAATTATACTCTTTCCATGTACTCTCCGGTACGTGTATCGATTCTAATGGAATCTCCTTCATTGATGAAGAATGGAACCATAACCATTGCACCAGTTTCGACTGTAGCTGGCTTAAGAGCATTGGTAGCTGTATTGCCCTTGATACCTGGTTCTGTTTCTGTAATCTGCAGCTCAACAAAATTAGGCGCTTCAACAGAGAACGCTTCGCCTTTGTAGAATTTAATCACTGCGAAATTGTTTTCCTTAAGGAACTTGATGGCATCTTCCACTTTTTCATAGTTCAGAGGAATCTGCTCGAATGTTTCCTGATCCATGAAGTAGTATAGTTCACCATCATTATAAAGGTACTGCATTTCCTTTCTTTCAATGACTGCTTCAAGCAACTTTGTAGTAGGATTGAATGTAGTTTCTGTCGTACCACCTAATATAACATTTCTAAGTTTTGTACGAACAAAAGCTGCACCTTTACCTGGCTTAACATGCAGGAATTCAAGTACTACATATACATTGCCTTCGTGCTCGAATGTTGTACCTTTTCTTAACTCACTAGCTGAAATCATTTTTCTACCTCCAAAATTCCCCTATTTATAATCAGACATCAATTCAGTATTGATATCTAAAACAGAAGGTTAGGGGTTTCCTGTCAAAGGTTTGCCTTCTGTCTGTATCAGTAATCTTTTCTGTAATTAACCAATGATATTTTATCAGATTGACTTCTCTTTGGCAATAAATATTGATTTTGTTCTGGTCAAGATTAACCTGTTTTTATATTTCTTCAGGATACCTGTCTCTTATGGCATTTAGAGTCAGCAGAATATTTTGATCCAGATTACTCTCTCCGTCAATGATGATCTGAGCTTTTCTATATATGCTTTCCCTGGATGCAAGGAGCTCCGCGGTTGATTCAGCGGAAGAAGACAACGGCCGGATACGGTCATTGTGAAGACGGCTCCACAATGTCTTTACATTGTAGCGGAGATAAACTGTTATTCCATGATCGTTCAGATATTTCATGTTCTCGTTAAACACGGGAAATCCGCCACCCGTTGAAACAACGAGGCCGGACATATTTAGAAGCTTCTCGAGGAGGTTTTTCTCCATTTTTCTGAACTTCTCTTCTCCCTGCAATGTGATAATCTGCTCAGGAGTAAGCCCCACCTGCTGCGCGATCTCCTCATCGGTATCCAGAAAATCCCGATACAGCTTTTCGGCGATATGTCTTCCTAAGGTACTCTTGCCGCTGCCTGGCATTCCGACAAAATATATATTCTTCACTGATCATACTCCTTTGCTGATCAGCTTAAGCTGACCATTATCCACTATTGCCATGACCTTTCGGAGATAATTCTGCCTGTTGTCCACAACAAGGATCATATCGACTCCATATTCATTATAACTTGAATCGTAGGAGATAGTGAAGACGCCAGTGGAAATCTTCCTTCCAGATTTCAGATAGATGAGAAAATCATCTGCACTTACGAACCTGGCTCTTAAATATTCTTCGATCACCCTCAGCTCCCTGTTGAAATCATGGACACGGACATCCATGGAATAGATTGCTCTTTCCAGATAGACATGAGTTCTGAATAGTCTGTGGTTTCTCACAAGGATTGAGCTGCAGAGAATCAGTATCATCAGCATATAGATCATGCTGCCTTTTTTATGTTCCAATATCAAACCCTCTTTCATAGGTTACATCAGAAAATACCAGCCGGATGAAAAGAATATCTCCAACCTTTTTCATTTCCACATTCACAAGATCATGACACAGCTCCTGAACGGTCGTTCCATAGAGATAGATCAGCCTAGATCCCCTCTGCTGAAGAATGATTTCATTGCCTGTAATATAGTCATTTTTTCTGATATGCAGTGAATTTCCAGCCAGGGCAAACGACTGGGAATGGGTATAGAAATCCACCTTCAGCACTTCAAAAGCATGATAAGCATAATCTGTATGCTTGAGAAAGGACAGGTTTGCCCTGTAATCCGTTATGATTCCCCTATACAGTCTTAGTGAACTGCTCATAAACAGCACCGACAAAACGATATACATCATGAATTCCACCATAAATCTGCCTCTTTTACTGCCAGATTTCATAGTTCCCCCTCACCTCGCCTCTGAAATATCCGGTGACAAGTATCCTGTCCCCGAGCCTTTCAATCAGGATTTCGTTCTCACCCTGGCTGTAATCCACCAGACCGTAGTCTATCAGACTTCCATAAGATCTTTCCTTTTCAGGAACAACTGCACCACTTTCGACGAGGAGATAATATGCCTCTACCCTATAGTCAAATGTAAGCATGCTTTGCAGTTCCTTTCTCTTCATGCGCATCCGACCTGCTTCCTCTGTCAGTACAAGAGTACACATCAGGATAACCATAAGTCCTCCGATAAAAAATATATTCATGAAGCCTTTTCTGTTTCCTTTCACTTCCTGCCGTCCCCACCTCTCCTGCTATTTCGGACTGCGGATATCCATGGTCAGAGTACCAAGATGAATCATAATCTCACGTTCCACCCTTCCGTTCCGATAAAAGGATATCCTTCCGCTTTGTGCCGCTGTCCCGTTGATAAGGAAACTGAAACTGGTGGTTGATGTGAATCTCGGGTCAAAGTAGGAACCATAGCTGATCTTCAGTCCATCATCCAGATAGATTCTTTTTTTCACCACCTGCCTGTGATCCACATGAAAAATATAGTTCCCGTCCGTTCTGATCTGACTGCCCTTCATGGTGGAAGCCGATTCACCCATTTCCTCATTAAGAAGGCCAAGCAGCATGACAGGCGCTTCCTCTGCACTGCCAGAAAGCTCTTCGGGTGGCCGGACTATTCCCATTACCATAAGGATACCCATCATAAAAACACAGATCATTCCTTCCAGAAGGAAACTGCCTCTACAGATTTTCATAGGCATCCAGCATGGGTATCATTATGATGAACGAAACCATAAATACCACGACCCCCATGATTAAGATAGACAAAGGTTCGATCATGGCTGTCCTCTTTTTAAGAAAATCCCGGAAATATACCTTCTGAAGCCTGATGTATGTCTGAAAAGCCGCATGATAGTCCCCTGTCTCTTCTGCAATGGTAAGATAACCAACGAGCAGCTGAGAGTAACCTTCTTCTCTGAAAGCTTCCTTGATGCCCGCACCTTCTCTGATTCTCTCTGCCAGACCGATGCATGGATATCCTTCCTCTTCAAGAAGTCTGAAACACTCAAGCAGATCCATCCCACCGCCCGAAAGAAGCTGAAATTCGTCGACGAATCTGAGTTCCACGTATTTTTTCATGTTTTTCCCGAGAACAAGGCGAAACAGATTGTCTTTATTTCTAAGCTTTCTGACTCCAGTCATGACGAGCATGATGAGCACCAGACTCATCACACCAGGCGGAATGTTCTGCCCGATCATGTAGATGAGCGCAAAAATCTTATTTTCTGTGCCAAGTCCCATGAGCATTGTATGAAGAGGCGGAACAATATAATAGACGGCA
>DAMDIS010000105.1:611-9066 GCA_032100885.1 Proteiniclasticum sp. | reverse complement strand
GAGGTTCACGGCAGGTCTTCTTGGCGGTGAAGGGTTCATTCTTCAGAAATTCTCGGGAACTGGGGATCTGTTTCTTGAAGCGGATGGTTCGCTCATCGAATATGACCTTAAGAGCGGAGAGTCCATACTTGTGGATCAGGGACATGTCTTTATGTTTGATGAGAGCGTATCTTACAGCATCGAAACCGTTAAAGGTCTTAAAAAGGTTGTTTTTGGTGGGGAGGGGCTGTTTCTTGTGAGACTGACAGGACCTGGCATGGTCAGGCTTCAGACCATGCCGATCAGCACTCTTGCGTCTAAGATCATTCCCTATGTTCCATCTAAAGGCTGATGAATAAGTAAGGCGGATCTATTAGAGCGGATATCTTAATGGGCTTATGTCAGCAGGCTGCTCCAGGCAGTAGAAAAAGGAGAGAAAAGCGATGAATGATGGAATCACAATTGCCGTTACGGTATTTTTCTGATTTTCCTTTCTTCTTGGACTGATCAATTTCATCAATCCAAGATTTCTGTGGAGGACTTTTCAGAAATGGAAAGCAACCGAAGTGCCTTCGAAAAGCTACTTCATGTTTCAGAGATTTGCAGGGCTTATTACCATGCTGATCATCGGGTACTTCTTTCTGATTCCCTATATAGGGAGCAGAATGTAAGTTGATTCTTCTTTGTTATGATGATCATTGTAGAGATAAGAGATTAGAGATAAGTTTTAAGGGATTGTCATAATCCCTTTTTTTTGTTGCAGTTTGTGACATTTGAGGATCTGACTGCACCTGCGTCTGGTACGTTATATTTTTATATTTGCATGACTTAACATCCACATGAATTTGACGATATCACTAACACATAGGATATTATCACCATAACAAATGAAGACTGAAAATGGTCAGTCCAGGTTACAAAAGATAGGAGAAAGTAGAAATGAAAATCAAATGGAAAATTGCACTGACCTCAACGGTCATCATCGTCATTCTGACCACATCGATTTTATGGGCAACGCAGACCCGTGTAAGCGGTCTTTTTTACCGGGAAACCCAGAAAGAGCTCAGTCACTATTCAAGCATCGGTCTCACTCAGCTGGAGAAACATTATCCGGGAGAATGGTCAGTGGAAAATGGTGTTCTCTATAAGGGAGACTACAGCTTCAATGAGCACTTTGAATTTGTTGATGACCTGACTGGTGGCACTGAAATCCTGGCAACACTTTTTGCCGGGGATACAAGAATATCCTCAAGCATCAAGGATGAAACCGGAAAGAGAATCGTTGGCTCCAGGGCTTCAGATGAAGTTTTGAAGAGGGTTATTTCTGAAGGAGAAGCCTTTGCCGGTGAAGCGGATATACTAGGGAAGTCAGCACAGACCTCTTATGTTCCTCTTCGAAATGATGAAGGTGAAGTTGTCGGCATGTGGTTTGTCGGCGTATATACCGATGTCAAAAATGCAGGTATGAAAGAAATACTGATATTCATCGTAGGTCTTGCATTCTTCAACCTGATTCTGGGTATTCTTCTTTCCTATTTCCTTGGAAAAAGTATAGCCAAAGGAATCAATAGAAGCAGGCAGGAGCTTAAGGCGCTTGAAGAAGGTAACTTCACCGCGGATGAGCATGATACCCATGCCTACAGAAAAGACGAGATCGGGGATATCGCCAGATCCTCTAACCATATGAGGGAAACCATAGCGGACATCATAAGGCATGTACAGGAAGAATCGAAGGTTCTTAAAGATGTCGGAGAACAGTCTGCAAAGAATATCGAAATGATTCATGACCATATCCAGGAAATCTCTGCAACCACAGAGGAACTGTCTGCCAGTATGCAGGAAACCTCCGCAGCATCTGAGGAAATGACCGCATCAGCAGATGAAGTCATGAATCTTGTGGAGAGCATCAAAGACAAGACAGATCATGGCAGCACACTGTCCAAGGACATCAAGACCCGTGCGGAGCATCTTAAGGATGATGCGGCGAAATCGGAAAAGGATGCGAAGGTGATCTATGAGGAAACCAACATGAACCTTCGTGAGTCCATAAAGAAGACCAGTGCGATAAACGACATCAAGGAACTGTCTCAGGCGATCCTTGCCATCACTTCCCAGACTAATCTTCTGGCGCTTAACGCTTCCATAGAAGCGGCAAGAGCAGGAGAGGCAGGAAGAGGATTTGCTGTTGTGGCTGAAGAAATCAGAGTCCTTGCGGACAGCTCAAAAGAAGCGGTATCGAAAATCAATGACATTACCGTCAATGTTTCCGAAGCGGTTAATGGAGTGGTCAAGGACGCGGAGAAGCTCCTAAGCTTCATGGACGACAAGGTCATTCACGACTACGAAATGCTGGTGACAACCAGTAAGCGGTACAATGAGGATGCAGATCAGGTTAGAGGCCTTGTGGGTGAGATCGATGAGATGTCAGACACGTTATATGGCTCCATGGAGCAGATCAGAAGTGCGATCATGGACATCTCGAAAGCTGCATCAGAAGGCGCTGAAGGCTCATCTCAGATCGCCCAGAAAATCTCCGATATTGCCATTCAGACAACCGATATCGTAAGTCTTTCAGAGAAGAGCAGCAGAAGTGCTGAGGAAATGGAGAAGAGAATCGGCTTCTTCAGAATTTAGCCTCTGAATTATAACGAAGAAGAGACACGAAAAAGAACGTAAAAGCACTGATATGCCCGCTATGATCATTTCATGCGGACGGCTTAGTGCTTTCTGCATTTTTAGAATAAAAGGAATAGGGTGTGGAGAAACATGAGGATTATCGCTGCTTAAGATGAGGGGATAAACATGCGTAAAGCGAATACAAGTCTTCGATTCTATGTTTCAAAGAAATCTGTCTTATGGAGCGATTTAAGTGTCATTTCAATTCCTTATACATGACGATATGTGGCCCAAGACCCGGGTAATCAAATACTTCGCCGTATGATTTGAATCCTGACTTTTCGTAATAGCCCTTCACCTCTGTTCTTCCATTACACCAGATGATTTCAGTTCCGTGCGATTTCAGTCTCTCTTCAGCATAGCTGATCAAAGTGCGACCTACGCCCATATTTCTGAAAGAGGGTAAGGTAGCCATTGCCCGGAGATGATACTGTCTGCCGCTGCTGAAGGAAGGGTGGTTTTCAGGATTAAATGATGCGATACAGATCAGCTCTTCATCATGAAATACACCTGCATGAAATGTCCCATCCATAAAATCGGTGTCATAGACGCACTCATTAAGGTCCTGATGAGGCCGCAGCACTTTATGCCGTATAGGATAGGTCATCTCAGGTGGAATCTCTTTAACTTCGAACATACTCTCTCTCCTCCGATATTTTAAGTGTCTATGTTGTACCGATTATTTAGGAAACATCGATGAGAATCTCATTCCTTCTTAGAAAAGGCGGAATGAACGGCGGATTATATCTGGCCAGCCTGAAGTTTCCAGAGGGCTTCATATTGATCTTTTCTATCCACTTGAGCAGCAGGCTTTCATATTCTCTGATTTTACTTGGATCTGCACTGCCGGAAAAGGTCACGGAAGCTGCCTTCTTCTTTTCGGTCTTCTTGATGGTAATCCTTGGGTTGGAGGGCTCGGGAGGGTTTTCCTCCGTATATTTTTTCGGCATGACAAATTCTGTTGAGACTTTATCTTTTCCCAGTTCATTGAAAACAGGGGTTGTCATGGAGATTTTCTGTTCTTCCTTATTATTCCCGCTGATATAGTCGAAGATCTGACGAAATCCGCTGGAACTTTCAAGGCTCTGCTCAAGAACACCTGCAGTATAGAAAGCATCATACTGACGGATTTCGAAACGGCCTTCTTTCTGAATAACTTTATAGGGCGCAGTCTCGTATTTTGACATGGAATCACCTCCGATAGAAGTCTGAATCGTCTTTATTGCCTTCATTATATGCCTAATCTTCTGCTTCTTCTACAGCCTCAGGGAGAATATCGATCAGGATTTCAGTAAGCTGATCAAGGACATTAAGCTGCTCTGATTTACGGAAAATCAGAGTGCCATGCGAAATGCTCATAAGACAGTGAAGACCGGAATCCTCCGCCTCATAAAAGGGGATGATTCCGGTCTTCTCTACTGTTTTTTAGGGGTGATGTGACTGTATGCTACTCTGCCATGAGTGCAAGCGCCAGTGCGCCTTTTATACCGGATTCGGTGCCCAGAGACGGTTCAGTGATATAATGCAGAAGATCGCCGAGCTTGACAGTCTTCACGTATGCATTCAGCTTTTCCGAAAGGATGCGCCTGATTTCCGGAAACATACGGGTTCTGCCCATGACGCCACCGCCAAGAACAATCTTCGTTGGAGAAAGAACAAGGATATAGGACATGAGCGCTTCTGCAATGTAGGATGCGATATAGTCCAAGGACTTATGATCATCGGGGATTTCTGTTCCTTTCATTCCTGTTCTTTTTTCATTGGCAGGACCTGATGCCATTCCTTCAAAGCAGTTTCCGTGGTAGGGGCATGAACCTTCGAAGGTGTCTTCAGGATGTCTGCTCATCAGGATATGACCCATTTCAGGATGAAGCATGCCGTTATGAATCTTTCCATCTATAACATAACCTCCACCGATACCGGTGCCTATTGTGATGTAGAGGAGAGTATGCTCGTCTTTGTAGTCACCGAAGGTGATTTCTCCAAGGGCGGCTCCGCTGACATCGGTAGAAATTTCAACGGGGACACCCAGATTCTTTCTGAGATTGCCTAAAATGTCGTAGTCTGCCCAGGCAAGCTTCGGTGTTGAAGTGATGAAGCCGTACTTTTCCTTATCTTTATTGAGCTCCAACGGGCCGAAGCAGCCGATGCCTAGCGCTTCGATGTTCTTTCCCTTAAAGAAGTCATGGATCTCCTTCATGGTTTCCTCCGGATTTCTTGTGGGGATGGAAATTTTTTCGGTAATCTCACCTTTTTCATTTCCTACAGCCAGGACAAATTTTGTGCCACCTGCTTCTATTGCGCCTAAAATCATATTTTTTCCTCCTAAATCATTATGACTGTTCTTTATTCAATCTATTATCTTTATATTGTGTCAAGTTCAAGGGTATGTCAATGGAATTCATGATATATCTCTGATAACTGTTTATTGGTCGGTGGAAAGCTTTGTGGTATTCTCTTCGTATGGAATCGCACAGGCATGAGGAATGCAGATACGCCACAATGCCAAAATCCAATACAGAATTCTGGACTCAGAAGTTCGTAAGAAATACCGAGCTTAATATCAGAGTCTATGAGGCACTCAAGAAACAGAACATCAAAGTGATCATCATCTGGGAATGTACAGTAAAGAAGATGATGAAGGATGAAGTCTATAAAAATCAGATGATGGCAGAAATCGCTGATGCGATCAGAGAAGAGGGTAGAGTGCTGACTGAGTTTTGAAGAACCGAGTACAGTTTATGCGGACCGCCATTTCGGCGGTCCTTTCAGTTTCATGAAATAAGAGCAATAAAAAAGGGCGGTTGTCCTTTTGACCTAGCAATTGAAATCATTCCAGTTGACCGGTGAAGACTTTCCGCTCTGCCAGTCTTCTCTTGTCATGCCGTAACCGACTGAATCATAAGGGACACCGTCCAGACCGACCCAGGCATTTCTGTGATGGGATTCCTTAACATAACCGCATTTATGGAATACGCATCTCATGGCATAGTTATCCTGCCGGGTATTGGCTTCAATTCTCAGCTTCTCGGGATACTCGGTAAAAATATACTCCGAAAGCCATCTGACTGCAGTGGTTCCGATGCCTATGCCCTTAAATTTTTTGAGAATCATGATGTCAAACAGCGGGTCTCCGTCTTCCAGATCATATATTCTGATGATGCCTGCATTTGTTTCTTCATCGATGACGATCCAGAAGGTTCTGCAGTTTCCCCCGGTATAAAACTGGTTTTCATATCTTGATCGGATCCTTTCCGGATCCGGATTCGGGGTTCCATAAAATGACCAGCTATCTGAGGTCAGAAATTCTATAAGGGTATCAATTTCATCAATAAATTCCTTAAAGCGTAAATTCACTGTAATTCTGCCTCCCCGTTTTCTCTTCAATTCTGTAGATAACTTGCGGGTTGATGATTGTGTTTTGGTATGTCTATGTAAGCATATCACAATCTGAACAAACAATATATTATCTGGTTATAGAAGGTGATCCGCTTCATCTGAAGCAGCTGTTCTTTAAAATGGCTGTATCTAGAATGAGAAGAGGTTCAAGGGATTCATGATTTCCGTACCGGTTACCTTCATAGTGGTTTTTAGTTTGTAGCGTATTCACGTCAGAAAGTATCGCGTTAGTTGATTAAATTAACCAGAATTGCGTATGAATCCATTGTTTATTGATTCACCATATCCCATAATGTAGACAAAGATAGATAAAATGTTCTGAAGAACTGAAAGGATAAGAGGTGCATGAATGAAGGAAATCAATATCGCAAAGATCATCGTCATGAAAAGAAAAGAGAAGAGAATCACCCAGGATGCTTTAGCGGATTATATTGGTGTGACGAAAGCTTCAGTTTCAAAGTGGGAAACCGGACAGAGTTATCCGGACATCACCATCCTCCCAAAACTTGCTACTTATTTCAACATCACCATAGATGAGCTTTTAGGGTATCTGCCGCAGCTGGATAAAGAAGAAATCGGTAGAATCTATCATAAACTGGCTGATGATTTCGGAGAAAAGCCCTTTGATGAGGTGATGGTAAAAGTCGACGCAATCATTGAGAAGTACTACTCCTGTTTCCCGCTGCTGATACAGATGGCGCTTCTTCTGCTCAATCACCATATGCTTGCGACAAGTGAAGAGAAGAAGAAAGAGGTGCTTGAGAAAATCATCACCTTGTGCCGACGAGTCAAAGCGGAAGGTGATGATGTGTGGCTTGCAGGTCAGGCAAATTCCTTTGAAGCCATGACTCAGATGGTGCTAGGCGATTCCATAGAAGTGCTGGATCTTCTGGAAGGTACCATAAAACCTGTTGTGGGTGATGAGGTGACTCTTGCTGGTGCATATCAGAGTATCGGAGAATTGGACAAAGCGAAATCGGTTCTGCAGATCAGCATGTATCAGCATGTCCTCAGTTTCATCTCTACAGGCGCATCCTATCTTATGCTGGAAGCGGCGGATGAAGAAACCTTCAGTAGAGGTCTTGAGCGGCTGCTGCCTGTAGCAGAATCCATGAAACTCATAGAGCTTAACCCCAACGTCATGGCCCAGGTCTATTACACTGCAGCGAACGGACTGGCTATGCATGGGAAATACGATAGAAGTCTTGAGATGCTCAAGGCATATGTCAGAGCATGCAAGAAGCTCATCTATCCCTTCGAACTTCATGGAGATGAATTCTTTGATCGGATCGGGGAATGGTTCAAAGAGCTTGATCTTGGCAGCGGACCGCCAAGAAGCGAAAAAGTCGTGAAAGAAGGTATGCTGCAGGCCGTTACCATGAACCCCGTATTTACTCCACTTTATAATGAAGTGGGCTACAAAAATATAATCAGTGAACTGAATGAGTTCATAGGAGGAAATTAAGATGCCTGAAAATATCAGAGAATACCTGCCCTTCATCATCCCGATCGTTATCCTGCAGCTCACGCTGACCATCGCTGCGATTATCCATATCCTGAGACATGACAACTATAAATTCGGAAACAGACCCATGTGGATTCTTGTTTCCTTCATTCAGACCATAGGACCCCTTGTGTATTTTATCTTCGGAAGAGGTGAGGATTAGTGGAAGTCCTGAAATTAGACAATGTAACAAAGAAATTCGGAACCCATGAAGTCTTAAGAGGAATCAGCTTATCTGTTAAAGAGGGATGCATCTTCGGTTTCATCGGGCAGAATGGAGCAGGTAAAACCACCACCATGAAGATGATTCTGGGACTGCTTAAAACGGATCAGGGCGAAATCGAAGTCTGTGGAGAAAAAGTGCATTTCGGAGAAACAAAAACAAACAGGAATGTCGGGTATCTGCCCGATGTTCCTGAGTTCTATGGATATATGAGTGCAGAGGAGTATCTGGCTTTATGCGGTGAAATCACCGATATGCCTAAGGCGAGAATCAGAGAAAGAAGCCAGGAACTGCTTAAACTTGTAGGCCTTGAAGGAAACAGGAAGAAGATCAGGTCCTACTCAAGGGGAATGAAACAGAGACTGGGCATTGCTCAGGCGCTTCTTAACGAACCGAAACTTCTCATCTGCGATGAACCCACATCGGCTTTGGATCCTATCGGCAGAAAGGAGATTCTGGATATCCTGCAGAAGGTGAAAGGAAAGACAACGGTCATCTTCTCCACACACATCCTGTCGGATGTGGAAAGGATCTGTGATGAGGTTGCAGTCCTTCATGGGGGAAAGATCGTGCTTCAGGGATCGCTCAGCGAACTGAGGTCAAAACATCGGAAAGACGGTCTTCATATCGATTTCATGACAAGTAAGGAAAAAGAAGAATTCCTGAAGGATGAT
>DAMDIS010000105.1:0-601 GCA_032100885.1 Proteiniclasticum sp. | reverse complement strand
GGAGTTGTCCTCTATAGCCCGGAAATGGGGAGAATGCAGCTGGAAGTTTATGCAGCTCTTCTCAGAATGGGGATGACACCGGTAAAAATAGAAGTTATGGAACCAACAATGGAAAATCTCTTCCTGGAGGTGGTCAGATGAGAAGCTATCTGGCATTTACAAAAAAAGAACTGATTGAAAGTACAAGGACATATAAGCTCTTCGTTCTTCTTATCATATTTATGCTTTTCGGTTTCATGAACCCCATCATTGCAAAGGTCATGCCGGAAGTGCTAAGCAGCTTCCTTCCTGAAGGAATGATCATCAATCTCGAAGAACCGAAAGCTCTGGATTCATGGATGCAGTTCTTCAAGAATATTTCTCAGACAGGTATGATTGTGCTTGTAGTTGTCTTCAGCGGTATCATGGCCAATGAAATCAATAAGGGAACATTGGAGATTATGCGTACCAAGGGACTGTCCAGAAGAACAATCATCCTTTCAAAATTCACTGCAAGTGCTCTACTATGGAGCGCAGCGTATATCCTTTGTTTTGGCATAACCTACATTTATACTGAATACTTATGGGATACCAGTGAAATCAGGAATCTGCCCCTTGCTAT
>DAMDIS010000104.1:3313-9104 GCA_032100885.1 Proteiniclasticum sp. | reverse complement strand
GGAGCTGGAGCGGGTGCCGGAGCAGGAGCTGGAGCGGGTGCCGGAGCAGGAGCTGGAGCGGGTGCCGGTGTTGGAGCTGGCTGTGCAGGCTTTGGTGCGGGGGGGGCGGCTGCAGGTTTTTTCACTTATGTCTCTGAGAGGTATTTGCCTGAAACAAAACCTTCCTTACCGCCAAAAGTTATCTTAGCCCATCCGTTACTTGAAATGCTGGTCACGAGCACTGACTGTGCTATGGGGATGGATGAGATCAGTTCATAGTCTTTTCCTGGACCTGTTCTCATATTAAGGGGAGTAGTTACCCATCTTGTATAGGAGACTGCCTTGTAAGTTATCTCTTCAACCTGAGGTTTTGGAGCAGCTGGGGCCGCAGCAGGTGTCTGAGGCTTTGATACCGCCACTTCTGAGGTTTTCTTAGTCTCACTAGAGTTCACGGCATCTTTCGTGTTCTGGGGTGCCTGCTCTTTTTTCAGGTTGTCGACAACTGGTTCTAATTTGTCGACGCCTGGTGCTTGTTCAGTCTCATTTTTATCTGTTTTGTCTGAAAATGATGTATCTGACTCTGCAGTTTTTATCGGAAAATTTTCTTCAGAATTATCGTTATTTTCTTCTCCTGCAGTGGTATTTTCGATATTTTTATCATATTCTGTTTTTGCGTCAGTTAATTCGGATTTTACGGGTGTAGGCACTATAGCTGCCTCAGGTCCATCCTTGATCGGATTCACCTGCTGTGAGTGTGCTCCCGCAAATATGAGTAATAGTATAGTCAATGTACTTATTAAATTCTTCATTTTATATCCTCCTTTATTCCAGAAGTAACAATATATCATCTCTTATACAACGTCAATGGATAAGGACTACGGTAAAATGAACGGGGAAAAAAATAATTCAAGCTCACACTAAAAAAATTCACACAATAGCGCGTGAATTTTGAAAAATGATTTTCATTTTATAAAAAGTTAATAATTGAATGATAGAATTAAAAAGACAAAGAGAATAGACTGAAAAGTATGTGCTTTCATTCTACAATTAAATTTGATATAATTTAATTGAGTCATAACGAATTTATGGATTAGAGGTGAGGATCATGTCAATGGACAGTTTTTTCGGATCTTTGTTTGACATGGTGGAGAGCAATAATAAAGAAATAGACAGATGTCCTAAATGTCATATCTCCTTTGGTGATTTCCAGAGGACCGGTCTTTTGGGATGCAGCTACTGCTATGAGCATTTTTCGCGGTCGCTGATTCCTTCGATCAAGAGGGTTCAGGGAGGTCTTAGCCATATCGGTAAGATTCCCAAGAATGCATCTAAAGAAGTGGTCAGCAAAAGGAAAATAGATGAGCTCAAGCTGAAGCTCAAGGATCTGATCGCCCAGGAGAATTTTGAAGAAGCGGCAGTAGTACGAGACGAAATTCAGGAACTGAAGAAGAGTCTGGAAGTTGGTGAGAGAGATGCTGAATAAGGAATCACTGGTATTAAGAAGCAGAATAAGACTTGCGAGAAATCTGAAGTCCATTCCATTTCCTCATATGCTGGACAGTGAAAAGGCGAGAAGCCTCGTCACCCAGGTGGAGGAAGCGTTCTATGTGAGCAGTGTCATGGAAAAGGACTATCAGACCCATCGTATGTGGGAGCTCGGAAGAACCGATCTTCTGGTGGCCTTTGAAAAACATCTGGTCAGCGCCAAGCTCATCAACAATTCCGACATGGGGGCCTATATCATCGACGATAAGGAAGATGTCAGTCTCATGATCAATGAGGAGGACCACATCAGGCTCCAGGTCATGGGTAAGGACCTTAATCTGGAGGAGCTGTATGCCAAAGCGTCGAAGATCGATGATCTTCTCAGTGAAAAACTGAACTTTGCCTTTGATTACAATCTGGGCTTTATCACGGCATGTCCAACAAATCTCGGCACTGCCATGAGGGCATCAGTGATGCTTCACCTGCCGGGATTCACCTTTACCGACAAGATCGGATATGTCAGCCAGGCCCTCGCTCAGATGGGGATGACCATCAGAGGGATATATGGAGAAGGTTCTCAGGCAGAGGGAAACATCTATCAGATTTCCAATGAAGTGACATTAGGAATGAGAGAAGAGGATATCCTATATAATCTCAAGGACACCATAGAGAAACTGCTGGATGAGGAGCAGGACCATCAGAGGAAACTGCTTAACGAGTATTCTCAGGAAATGGAGGACAAGATCTTCCGAAGCATGGGAATACTGATGAACGCAAGACTGATGAATTCAAAGGAAGCCCTCTATCACCTGTCACTTGTCAGGATGGGTATTGAAACTGAGCTTCTTAAGGATATTGACATCGGCCTCATTGACGGACTGATCATCAACACTCAGCCAGGCATGATGAAAAAATCATACGGTACAGAACTGACAGAAAAAGAAAGAGATATCAACAGAGCGAAAATTATTCGCAGTATTTTTTAGAGGAGGAAGCCTGTATATGTTTGAAAGATTTACAGAAAGAGCAAAAGCAACTTTGATGCACGCACAGAAAGAGTCTCAGCGCCTGCAGCACGGCTATATCGGAACCGAACACATCCTTTATGGTGTTGCAAGTGTTGAAGGAGCAGGAAGCAATCTCCTGCATGAAGCCGGAATCACGACAGAGAGTATTCAGGGGATGATCGAGGAAACCCTTGGCCGCGGAAACAGCATGTTTTCAGGAACAAGCCAGCTTGCGCTGACACCAAGGACCAAAAGACTCCTTGACAACAGCTTTAAGGAAGCAAGAAATCTGGGACAGAACTATATCAGTCCTGAACATATGCTTTTGGCGATCTTATCCGAGGAAGAAGGCGTAGCATTTGCCATCATTCAGAGCCATGGGGTAGATATCGCCAAACTGAAAAATGATATCATCCAGAGTTTTGCCAATCAGGGCACACCTACAGATGCAGAAACGAGAAGTCATGAAAATACGGAAACTCCTGCACTTGATCAGTACGGCAAAGACCTCACTGAAATGGCAAGGGACGGAAAACTTGATCCTGTCATCGGCAGAGGTGAGGAGACTGAAAGAATCCTTGAAATCCTAAGCAGAAGGACCAAAAACAATCCTGTACTCATCGGTGACCCGGGAGTCGGTAAGACTGCAATTGCAGAAGGCCTTGCTCAGAGAATCGTGAAAGGAAACATTCCTGAGCTTCTCAAAGGCAAGAGAGTTGTGTCCCTGGATATACCGCAGATGCTTGCAGGTGCAAAGTATCGTGGTGAGTTTGAAGAAAGACTGAAGAATGTCCTTTCGGAGATCAAGAACACAAAGAATGTCATACTGTTCATCGATGAGATCCACACTATCGTGGGTGCAGGCGGTGCAGAAGGCGCAATCGATGCAGCCAATATTTTAAAGCCGGCACTGGCTAGGGGTGAAATCCAGACCATCGGGGCGACAACCATTGATGAATACAGAAAGCACTTCGAAAAAGACAGTGCGCTGGAAAGAAGATTCCAGCCGGTAAATGTGGGAGAACCGACCAAGGAAGAAGCGAAGCTGATCCTCATCGGACTGAGAGACAAGTATGAGGCCCACCATAGAATCAAGATCACTGATGAAGCTCTAGAAGCTGCAGTTGAGCTCTCCGATCGCTACATCACCGACAGATTCCTGCCGGACAAGGCCATCGATCTTATGGATGAAGCGGCAGCCAAGGTCAGAATTCAGAACCTGACAGCACCACCTGATGTCAAGAACATTGAAGAGGAACTGAAGAATATCCGCAAGGAAAAGGAAGAGGCAGTCTCCCTTCAGGATTACGAGAAGGCGGCTAAACTGCGTGATCGTGAGAATGAGCTGAAGAAGACACTGAATAATTCAAAGAATAAATGGAAGAGCGGGTCAATGGGCTCATCAGGGCTTGTGGTGACTGAAGAGGACATCGCACAGGTCGTTTCCAGATGGACCAAGGTCCCTGTGAAGAAGCTTACAGAGAGCGAATCTGAAAAACTGCTCAATCTTGAGGAGCTTCTGCATGAAAGAGTCATCGGACAGGATGAAGCGGTAAATTCCATCTCCAGAGCCGTAAGACGTGCCAGAGTAGGACTTAAAGATCCGGACAGACCGATCGGATCGTTCATATTCCTCGGACCTACAGGTGTAGGTAAGACAGAGCTATCAAAAGCCCTTGCCATTTCCATGTTCGGATCCGAAAAAGCCATGATCAGAATCGACATGTCTGAATACATGGAGAAACATACCGTATCAAGACTCATCGGATCCCCACCGGGATATGTGGGTTACGATGAAGGCGGACAGCTTACTGAAGCGGTGAGAAGAAACCCATATTCTGTAGTTCTATTTGATGAAATCGAAAAAGCGCATCCGGATGTATTCAACATCCTTCTGCAGATTCTTGAGGACGGAAGACTGACAGACGGTAAAGGAAAGACAGTGAACTTCAAGAACACCATCCTCATCATGACCTCAAATGTCGGAGCATCAACGCTGAAGAAACAGAAAACTGTCGGATTCAGTATCGCAGAGGACCAGAACACTGCAGAGTATGACCGGATGAAGGGCAACATCATGGATGAACTGAAGCAGGCATTCCGACCGGAATTCCTGAACAGAATCGATGACATCATCGTGTTCCATTCACTGGCAAGCGAAGATCTTGAAAAGATTACGAAGCTGATGCTGGATGAAGTGGGTGAAAGAATCGCAGAAAGAGAAATCTATCTGAAATTCACGGACGAAATGATGAAATTCATGACAAAGAGCGGATATGATACAGCCTATGGTGCCAGACCGCTAAGACGTGCGATCACCAAGGAACTCGAAGACACGCTGTCTGAAGAGATGCTGAAGGGCAACATCCGTAAAGGGGACGAAGTCCTTGTGGACATGAAGGATGACAAGCTGTTCTTTACAAAAACCGGAGAAAGAGATGTAAGAGTGGAAAAAAGAACCGGTGTCAATGCTGAAATGGATGAGGCAGAAGACAAAGAATCTGGAACATCTGAAGAATAAAACATAAAAAGGTAAACAAAATTTGATGAGGGGTTAATGAATCATTAATCCCTTAAGGTTAAGATGAACCCATAATCGGTGTATAGGATTCAAATAAAACTGATTATGGGTTCAATTTTTTTCAGGATCAGGGGGAAGTTATGGCGAAATCAAAAACACAGTATGTCTGCCAGAACTGCGGTACCACCGCAGTCAAATGGGTGGGGAAATGCCCGGACTGCGGGGAGTGGAATTCTTTCGTGGAAGAGGCGGTCCAGAGTGAACCGCAGAGAAAACAGGGACTTTCAAACCACAGTGACCCGAAGCTCATCGGAGACATCATCTCAGGCGACAAGGAACGTTATGATACAGGAATCAACGAGCTGAACAGGGTTCTCGGAGGAGGTCTGGTCAAAGGCTCTCTTACACTCATATCGGGAGATCCCGGTATCGGTAAATCAACCCTTCTTCTTCAGTGTGCCAATCAGATCGGAATAAAGTACGGCAGCGTACTCTATGTATCAGGAGAGGAATCGGAGGAACAGATCAAGATCCGGGGGGACAGGCTGGGGGTTAAGGCGGAAAAGCTTTATATCGTGTCTGAAACGTCGCTTGAAGTCATTGAAGATCATATCAGAAGCCTGAAGCCGACATTTGTCATCATCGACTCCATACAGACCATCTATTCGGATAAAGTCACGTCAGCACCAGGTTCAGTCTCTCAGGTAAGAGAATGTGCAAACGGGCTCATGAGAATCGGAAAAATCCTTGGTATTCCGCTGTTCATAGTCGCGCATGTCACAAAACAGGGCGAACTTGC
>DAMDIS010000104.1:633-3303 GCA_032100885.1 Proteiniclasticum sp. | reverse complement strand
GGACCGAGAGTCCTTGAGCATATGGTGGATTCTGTGCTCTATTTTGAAGGGGAACGCACAGAAGAAATCAGGATTCTAAGAACAATGAAGAACAGGTTCGGAACGACATCCGAAATCGGTGTATTCGAAATGGCCCAGGAAGGTCTTATTGAGGTCTATGACCCGTCGAGAATATTTCTTGAAGATCATATGGGGACAAAGGAAGGGTCGGTTGTCATCGGGATTATGGAAGGAACAAGGCCGATACTTGTTCAGGTGCAGTCGCTTGTTGCAGAAACCAAAGCGGTCATGCCGAGAAGAACCTCTCTTGGGATAGAACTCCCTAGACTGAATCTGATCCTGGCCGTACTTGAGAAGAAACTGCGTATTCCTTTTTATGCCAGTGATGTCTATGTCAATGTTGTCGGCGGTTTAAGCGTTGAGGGGACTTCACAGGATCTGGGTCTTGCACTCAGCCTCATCTCCAGCGCCAAGGGAAAGGAAATGAAATATGACAGGCTACTTGCCATCGGTGAAGTGGGCCTGACGGGCGAAATCCGTCCTGTCAATCATGTGGACCGTCTGATCGGCGAAGGTGTTAAAATGGGATTCCAGAATTTCATCATTCCTAAGAGAAGTCTGGAGAAGGTCAAGGTAAAGGGAATAAATCTGATTGCTGTGGATAATCTCAAAGAAGCTGTTAACAAAATGTTTTAGTACGGTTTTTATGTTAAAGTCAAGAAAAAGTAGTTATAATATGATTATCATCCATGTCAATTCTATCTTGAGAAATAAACTTATATTAAAAAAGGAGGTGTAGATGTTGATAAGAAATATCGTAAGAGGAATCGTAACTTTAGCTGGCGCCATAACCGGTTACTTCACTGCACGGGGAATACTGAGTATTCCATATGTGGAAGACTGGGGGTTCACTAAAGGCATACCGTTTACCGTAGGACTTATGGCGGTAACAGTTATAATCTTCGCACTTATATTTTTTCTATTATCATCTAAAATTTACAATGTGCTGATGACAGCAAACAAGATCATCGAGAAAAATCTTTCAGGGATGTCTGTAACAGAGATACTGTTCGGAGCTGTGGGGGCAATCATTTTCCTTGTGATCACATTTTTCCTGACCATGCCGCTGGCGGATATCTGGCCAGGAGTAGGAGGTCTTCTGACTGTACTGCTGAATATTCTTGCTGCCATCATGGGCGCAAATGTGGCAATCAAAAAGAAGGAAGAAATTCTCGGGTTTTTCCATGGAATCAGACATAGAGGACAGACAAAAGAAAAAGCTGAAAAAGAAAAAGAGAAAGCTGTGTATAACGGAACACCGAAGGTTCTGGACACTTCTGTCATTATTGATGGCAGAATCTATGATATCTGCAAAACAGGATTTATCGAAGGAAAACTGGTGATACCGTTCTTTGTTCTGGAAGAGCTTCGTCATATTGCAGATTCTTCGGACTCGCTGAAAAGGAACAGGGGAAGAAGAGGACTTGATATCCTGAACAAAATTCAGAACGAACTGGATATCGAAGTTGAAATCTGGGAAAAGGATTTTCCGGAAATCGCTGAAGTTGATTCAAAGCTGCTTAAGCTTGCCACTGTACTGCAGGGTAAGGTAGTGACCAATGACTACAATCTGAATAAAGTCGCTGAATTCCAGAGGGTGCCCGTTCTGAACATCAACGAGATGGCAAATGCCGTTAAACCTATGCTATTACCGGGAGAGGAACTGAACCTTCTGATCTCCAAGGTCGGTAAAGAGCAGAACCAGGGAATAGGATATCTTGACGATGGCACAATGATTGTTGTTGAAGATGGTAAGAGATATGTAGGATCCACGATATATGTCATTGTCACATCGGTGCTTCAGACCGCTGCCGGCAGAATGATTTTTGCAAAACCTAAGGTGGATTAACTTATGGTAATTGCTTTGGTTGTATCCGGAGGGAAAGGCGTAAGAATGGGCACTGATATTCCCAAACAGTTTCTTGAACTGGATGGTATACCGGTCCTTATGAGAACCCTCAGTAAATTTGAGCAGGCTCCTGAAGTGGATGAGATTGTACTTGTTCTTCCTGAAACATATTTTTCCTATTACGACACCATGGAGCACAAGCCTCAGAAACCGGTCACCTTAGTGGCTGCAGGACATGAACGTCAGGATTCTGTGAGGAACGGACTATTGAAAGTCAAAGAAATCGACCCGGGTTCCATTGTGCTCATTCACGACGGTGTAAGGCCCTTTGTTACAGAGAAGACCATAAGCGAAGGAATCAGCCACACCAGACATTACGGAGCGGCTGCATGCGGAGGTCATCCGAAAGACACCATTAAAATGATGGGGCCGACAGGTTATTCGGAGAAAACCCTTGATCGTGACCGCTGCCTTCTCATTCATACTCCTCAGTGTTTTTACACAAAGAATATCCTGGAAGCTCACGAAAAGATAAAAGAACTGGATAAATTTGTAACAGATGACACCATGGTGTATGAAGAATACTTTGGTCCTGTATATCTTTATGAAGATGAATATACGAATATCAAAATTACCACGACTGAAGATCTGCTCCTTGCTGAGCTGATTCTCAGCAAGGAAAAACATAGTCAATGTTAAATATTACATAGAAAAAGGAGTACATATTATACAAGTGTATAGTGTGTACTCCTTTGACATTC
>DAMDIS010000104.1:0-623 GCA_032100885.1 Proteiniclasticum sp. | reverse complement strand
TCAGTACGATAATGATTTGGACCATATGTTAATTTATTCATAAAATGTTAACGTTATTGTTGAAATACTATTCGACTTCATTCTTAAATAGTGTTAAAATAACCGTAAAGGGTTACAAAAACAAATTGTGAATTGATGTAGCCAGTAATCTTAGGTTAGGAGATCGTATGCGTAGTGATTTGGTTCAGATACTTAAAGAGTATCCGGTAATAGCTGCCGCTAAGGACGGACCTGGCCTGGAGAGTGCTTGTGAATCTCAAGTCAAAGTTGTTTTCGTCCTTTATGGAGATATTGTTAACTTGCCGAATATCGTTCTTAAAGCAAAAAATTGCGGGAAGATTGTCTTTGTCCATATGGATCTCATTGAAGGTCTGGATAATAGAGAAATTTCTGCAAAGTATGTTAAGGAGTTTACAGAAGCAGACGGCATTATTTCTACAAAGTCTAATGTAATAAAGGCCGCAAATGAAGTTGGCCTGATGACAGTTCAAAGGTTTTTCATGTTGGACTCCATGGCAATGGAGAAGGCAAGAAGGCATATGGAGTATACCTTTGCAGATGCCTTTGAAATTCTACCGGGAGTCATCCCCAAAATCATTAAAAAGATTTCTTTGTTAACCAAT
>DAMDIS010000103.1:4476-9365 GCA_032100885.1 Proteiniclasticum sp. | reverse complement strand
CCTCAGCCAATTGTTCTGACTCTTACCTATATATACTCTATTATATTCAATAAGGTTCATTTTTTTAGAAAATATTTCAGATTTTCTGCTGGTGTCGTGGACACATGTGGAATAAAAAACTGCACCGAAGTGCAGTTTCATATCTTACAATTCAGTTCGCAATGACTTCACAACCTCATCCAGAAGTCTGTGAGCGGTCTCTTCTTTGGAGAGTTCTCCAAAGACAGTCTTCTCAGCGTTCTTTCCATAAAGAACGACACTGTTCGTCTCCTTGCTGAAGACCTTTCCGTCTGATATATCATTGGCTGCGATGAAATCAAGATTTTTCCTCTTCAGTTTTTCCAGAGCATGGTGCCCGATATCCCTTGATTCTGCTGCAAATCCCACAAGAATCTGCTGCTTCTTTTTCTCACCGATTAGCTCCAATGTAAAACTATCTTCATTCTTCTTGATCTTGTGCTCTGCAATTTCTCTGACTTTGAAGTCGGATACCGCTGCAGCCATAATCACCATATCCGTATCATCATAATACTTCAGGATTTCACTATCCATATCCTCATTGCGCAGTGCAGTTACGGCTTTGATTCCTTCAGGTACGGCTGCTGTAATATGACCGTGAATAAGCGTAACTTCTGCGCCTCTGTCTCTTAACGCTTCAGCCAGAGCAATGCCCATCTTTCCCGATGATCGGTTGGTCAGCACACGTACGGGATCCACAGGGGCTTCAGTCCCTCCGGCAGTCACGATGACTTTTCTACCTTCAAAATCCTTCTTAGGGTAGAGGAGTTTCATGATTTCATCAAATATTTCGTCTACTACAGCAAGTTTGCCTTCACCCACATCCCCGCAGGCGAGTCTTCCCGCACCGGGGCTTACGAAGGTGTAACCTATGCTTTTGAGCTTTCTGATGTTCTCCTTTACCATAGGACTGGCATACATCTGTGTATTCATGGCAGGTGCAATGAGCACCTTTGCCTTTGTAGCCATGATGGATGTACTGATGAAATCATCAGAAATACCATGGGCAATTTTCCCGATGATATTTGCTGTGGCCGGTACAACTGCAAACACATCGGCTTTTTTTGCAAGAGATATATGTGCGATTTCAAACGCCTTTGGCTCGTCGAACATATCTGTAATCACAGGATTCTGGCTCAGACTCTGAAAACTCAGCGGGGTGACAAATTCCTGTGCGGATTTTGTCATCGCAACATCTACGTTGATATTGTGTTTTTTCAGTCTTGAAACCAGTTCGAGCGCTTTATAAGCCGCAACTCCACCCGTAACACCCAATACAACGTTTTTCATGTTACTTCACGCCGTCCTTAAGTGTTTCGTACTCGATCAGACCTTCATTCACTTCGTTGACTGCAACAGACAGAGGATTGACACTTGTAGCAGGTACAAGCGGCTGCTGCCCGTCGATGATCTGTCTTGCTCTTCTGGATGTAATGGTCACCAGACGGTATCTGTTTTCCACTCTGTTTAGTAATTCTGTTACTGATGGCTCTATTAATGAACTCATTATAATTCTTCCTCCTTCAAGGTTAAAATTTCGTTGGTTACACGTGTGACACGACATCTTTCAGCTCTTACGATGCACATAAGATCGCTGTATGCCTGTTCTACAGTATGATTGGTGATGGCATAATTGTATTTTGATACATAGTTGATTTCGTTATATGCAGATTTGAACCGTGTAAGGAGTGATTCAGGGGTCTCGCTTCCTCTTCCGATGATTCTTTTTTTGAGCTCGTTCATGGAAGGAGGAAGGATGAAAATGAAAATCCCCTCGGTAGTGTTTTCCTGCACGTTCAGTGCACCCTGTATATCTATCTCCAGAATCACATCAGAACCTGCAGCAAGTTTCTTCTCGACTTCAGCTCTTGGTGTTCCATAGAAATTGCCATATACTTCTGCAAATTCCAGAAACTCATCGTTATCGATCTTTCTCTGAAATTCTTCTCTTGTGACAAAATAATAGCTCTCGCCTTCCACTTCACCGGCACGCGGTGCTCTGGTGGTCATGGAAACCGAATTCCATACATGATTGCCGCAGTTCTTCTTGTATGCGTCACATACCGTGCCTTTACCTGCTCCTGACGGTCCTGATATGACCAGGAGTAAACCTCTACTCATCTATACCTACCTCATCTGCCATATCATCTTTTGTCTCCAGTCTGTGTGCAACAGTTTCCGGCTGCACAGCGGAAAGGATGATATGATCAGAATCCGTAACCACTACAGCTCTTGTCCTTCTTCCGTATGTGGCATCTATAAGCATTCCTCTTTCTCTAGCTTCCTGTATGATCCTTTTGATCGGTGCAGATTCCGGAGATACGATGGCTACAATCTTGTTTGCAGACACAATATTACCGAAGCCTATGTTCACTAATTTGATGTTCATACTCTCACTCCTACTCAATATTTTGCATTTGTTCTCTGATTTTCTCGATTTCATTTTTAATCAGGAGCACGATATTGGTGATTTCGATATCTACGGATTTCGATGCCATGGTATTGGCTTCACGATTCATCTCCTGGGCAAGAAAATCAAGCTTTCTTCCCACCGGTTCTTTTTCATCAAGAAACTTCTCCAGCTGTTCCATATGGGAGAGAAGTCTCGTTATTTCCTCATCTATGCTGGATTTATCTGTATAAAGTGCGATTTCAAGGGCAAGTCTTGACTCATCAACCGGTACAGTGTCAAGGAGTTCACCTATTCTCTTCTCCAGTCTCTCTTTATATAATCCTGTCCTTTTCTCTGACGATCTCCACCATGCGCGCAATCTCTGCAGCCTTGGAGAGCATATCCGTTTTCAGGGACTCACCTTCGACAGTCTTCATTTCAAGTAATTTTATGGAAGCACCTTCAACCGCCTTTTCAAGAAGATTCCAGATTTCATCGATGTTCTCTTCCTTCTCCTCGGTGAAAACAACATCCGGGAATCTGGCTAAAAGAGATACGGATATATCATCCTTCAGAGAAAACTCATCACCAAGGCTTCTCAGGATATCCATGTATCCTTTTGCAAGATTATGATTGGATCTTACAGCTGTATCCTCTCTCGCATAATTTCTGTAGGTGATGAACACATCGATTTTCCCTCTGGAAATATACCTCGAGATCAGCTTTCTTACACGATCTTCCAGCGGCATGAGACTTTTCGGCATTCTGATATTCATATCCAGATATCTGTGATTGACTGCTCTCATTTCCACCAGAAAACTCCGCTTTTCATCATCGAACATGGCTCTTCCAAAACCTGTCATGCTTTTAATCATCATAAGCCTCCAATTTATTACTCTTCATTATATGCTTTAATCACGAATCTAATCAAGTATTATCGGTATCCTCCAGATACAGGTCCTTTTCGAACCAGTCTCTGACATCTTTTGCATCCTTATAGATGGATAATGCGACCATAAGTTTGACCCTTGCTTTCTGTCCGGGCAGACTGTCTCCGAAGATTACACCCATATTTCGCAGGTGCTTGCCTCCGCCTTCATACCCGTAACTTCCATAGACCCTGCCTTCATAGCATCTTGATACGATGACTATATGAATCCCCATAGACAGTGCATAGCGGATGCCCTCCACCATCTGAGGAGGAACATTCCCACGGCCGAAGGCTTCGATGACGATTCCCTTTGACCCCTTGTCTGCCAGAAATCTCAGGTAGGATGAATCCATCCCGGCTGCAGTTTTCACAAGATCCACTTCAGTGACCAGCTCATCGATGTCGTGCACCTGCCTGACGTCATTGCTCCTGTAATAAATCACACGATTGTTGTCCACGATGCCAAGCGGTCCGAAAGACGGTGTCCGAAAAGCATTTAAGGACAGTGAATTTGTTTTTGTGACTTCCTGTGCTGCATTGAGCTCACCGTTGAGGCATACAAGAACACCTCTGTTTCTGGACTCAGAAGACGATGCTGTAACAATGGACTGGGCAAGGTTTGATGGTCCGTCATAGCCGAGCTCCGAACCTGAACGCATTGCTCCGGTGAAAACGATGGGAATCTCAGTTTCGATGGTGAGATCAAAGAGAAAAGCGGTCTCCTCCAGTGTATCGGTGCCATGTGTAATGACGACACCGTCCGGATTGTCTTCCTTTATGATGTTCATCGTGAATCTTCTCAGTTCCATCATCTTTTCCATGGTCATATGAGGACTTGGAAATGAGCTGAAGTTATACGAAATGACTTCAGCATGCTTCTCGATGCCTGTCACCATATGCATGATTTCTTCACCCGTCAGTGAAGGAACAGCCGCTTTGATTTTGGGATCCACTTTCATGGAAATGGTTCCCCCGTTGAAAATAACTACAATTTTTTTCATCTGCACTTATCCCTAATCCTCTTTCTTATTCTCTGCAAAATACTGATACAGATATGTCAGGATTCTTCCGTTATAGAGCTTCCTGTTCTTATGTGCTTTCTTGCCGAAGGCTTTTTCAAACCCTTCCACAGAAGACAGGACATACATTTCGAAATCCTCATGTACTGCCTTGTCACGCCCCATTTTCTCCATGAGCATTCTGATGGTCTCAAGTTCTCCAAGACGCTCGCCGTAAGGCGGATTCGTGATAATGGTGACATTTCTTTCCGAATATTTCAGGTCCATGAAGTCAGAGTGCTTGAAATAGATGTTGTTGAAAACACCTGCCTTCTTCGCATTCATCTTTGCGGTGGAAAGAACATAGGTGTCATTGTCATACCCTGTAATGGATGTGCTTAGTGATTTCACCTGATTTTTCGCGCCCTCTCTGACCTGCTCGTAGATATCCTTGGGAAAGCTTGGCCAGGACTCGGAGACAAACTCCCTGTCCGCATTCGGTGCGATATTTCTTGCAATCATGGCCGCTTCGATCAAGATGGTACCTGAT
>DAMDIS010000103.1:0-4420 GCA_032100885.1 Proteiniclasticum sp. | reverse complement strand
CTTTTAGAGGTGCTGCACCTGAGTGCTCCCTGTAGCCTCTTCTATGAAGACCCGCTCCTGAAGTATCCACTGTAATGGTTGCGATGTCTTTAAGAAGTGCAATTTCTATCTTGTACACTGCACCGGTTTCCGCAAATATCTCACGGTCGTAGGTTTTTTTCATGGATTCCACAACCGCTTTCTTAACGATGCTCTGGCAGTCCGGAACGCTGTGCAGCTGGCTTCTCACTGATTTTCCCACCACATGCATTTTACCGCTTATGGGTATCAGCTCCCCGAAATTTATGGCTTTGGTGCCCTGAAAAAGTTCTTCGAAAGTCAGCGCTTTAAACTCCGCAAGCTTGATGAGCACTCTTTCAGCAGTCCGCAGATGGATGTTGCAGATGGCGATGTCCATCTCGTCTCCATCAAACTCCACTTTGCCGTTTTCAACTTTCAGATCTTCGTAACCCAGTTCTTTCAGTTCATTTGACAGGATTTTCTCTATGCCGAATGCACAGGTGGCTATGAGTCTGTAATCCATTTAAATTTCTCCTTTGAGTGTCAGCGAGAGAGGACAGTGGTCCGAGCCCATGATTTCGTTGTAGATGGCTGCATCCTCAATATCGTCAAGGACATTTTCGGAAACCACGAAATAGTCTATTCTCCAGCCCACATTCCTGTCCCTTGCCCTGAACCTCTGATCCCAGTATGTATAGATCACCTTTTCAGGATTGGCAGCTCTATAGACATCAACAAATCCATGACTCAAAAGCTTTGTGAACCAGTTTCTTTCAATCTCCAGGAATCCTGATGTCTTCCTGTTGCTTTCAGGGTTTGCAAGATCAATCTCATTGTGAGCGACATTGAAGTCGCCTGTGATGATCACCTTTCTTCCCGCATCTTTCAGCTCATTGAACTTCTGAAGAAGATCATCATAGAACCTCATTTTGAAGCTGAGTCTTTCTTCACCTCTGCCACCGTTTGGGAAGTAGATACCAAATATCGCATATTCCCCTATATTTACCTGAAGGACCCTGCCCTCAACGTCGTAGACTTCAATTCCGCTTCCTTTTATGATTTCATCCACAGCGATGCGGCTGTAGACCGCTACTGAAGAGTATCCTTTTCTTACTCCGGAATGCATCGTGAGCGTATAGCCCAGCTCCTTTAAAAGAATTTCTTCCACGAGCTGGTCTTCCTGCATTTTTGTTTCCTGAATGAACAGGATATCCGGATCAAGCTGAATCACACTCTCCTTGAAACCCTTCTTCATTATGGCTCTAAGCCCATTGACATTCCATGATACTATCTTCATTCGCTACCTTCCTTTGTATAGATATCCACAGCATTTCTTCCATCGATTTCCTCGAGCATGACTTTAACCAGTTCGTTTCTGGAAGTCGGTACATTCTTTCCGACGTAATCCGCACGGATAGGCAGTTCACGATGCCCGCGGTCGATCAGAACCGCCAGCTGTATGCTCTTGGGTCTTCCGTTTTTGGTTACGGCATCCAGTGCTGCTCTTACAGTTCTTCCGGTATAGAGTACATCATCCACCAGAATCACCTTCTTATCTTTGATCGGCACTTCGATCAGTGCATTCTTGATAAAAGGCGTATCATAATCTTCTTCAAGATCATCACGATAAAGTGTGATGTCGACACTTGCAACGGGAAGATTTACATCCTCAAACTTCAGTATGTTCTCTCTGATCCGCTCTGCCAGAGGGACACCCCTTCTCTTGATTCCGACAAGCACCAGATCCTCAACACCCTTGTTTTTCTCCACAATCTCATGTGCGATTCTGACCAGGGCTCTTTCAATCGCTTTTTCGTCCAGAAGTCCAGCTTTAAATTCCATAAACACCATAGAAAACGCAGTTTCTATGTTATGACACCACCTTTTCTCTTTAATTGTATATCATCACTTTTATTTACTGAGATCACTATTCTGATATCATTTCATTATACTAAATCATCCCAGCCGGAGGCTAGGATGTATTCATTATTTGTTAACATTATTCAATTATTGTTCTTATTTCTTCTCCATTCGATAGAGCTTCCTCAGGAAGTCTCTGAATTCCTCATGCACAGGAGCAGAAAACTTAAGATAACCTTTCTCAGGCGTCTCGAAACCCAGCGTAGCGGCATGAAGAAGCTGGCCTTTGATGCTTTCCTTCTTGTGTCCGTAGACATAATCCCCGGCAAGAGGATGGTGGAGTGATGCCATATGCACTCTGATCTGATGAGTTCTTCCGGTTTCAAGCTTCGCCTTGATCAGGGTGTAACCCTGATACCTTCTGACCACTTCGTAATGGGTCACTGCTCTTTTACCGTCTTCACTGATTGCCATTTTCAGGCGGTCCTTTTTCGATCTTGCAAGTGGTGCATCCACTGTACCCTTATCTTTCTTCACGTTACCGTGAACCAGAGCATAGTATTCCCGTTTCATGGAATGGTCTCTCAGCTGGCAGGACAGATATCCGTGGGCAAGATCATTTTTTGCCACCACAAGGATGCCTGTGGTGTCCTTGTCGATACGATGGACGATGCCCGGTCTTAATATGCCGTTGATACCAGACAGGTCCGAGATATGATAAAGCAGTGCGTTCACGAGGGTATCATGGTAATTCCCCTGAGCGGGATGTACAACCATCCCCTTATTCTTGTTGACCACGACAACATCCTCATCCTCGTAAAGAATAGTGATGGGAATGTTTTTGGCAGTGACTTCAAGCTCCTCAAGTTCCGGCAGTTCAAGAAGGATACTTTCATCCTCATGCACTTTGTAGGAAGGCTTTCTCACTTTTCCTTCCACTGTGATGCATTCCCTGTCGATGAGCTTCTGTATATAGGATCGGGAAAGATCGGGCAGGTTCTCGCTGAGATAGACATCAAGCCTTTTCCCCTCCGCTTCTTTCTCTACTAAATATTGCAGTTCTTCCAAGTTAATCCACTTCCTTCAGGATATAGATGATGAGAAGGCCAGTACCGACAGTCACGCAGATATCCGCTACGTTGAAGGTCGGAAAATAATAAGCCTGTTTCCAGTGCCATGAAATGAAATCAACCACAAATCCATAGCGCAGACGGTCGATGAGATTTCCTGCAGCACCTGTAAGAATCAGTGCGTTACTGATGGTAAACATCAGTGTCTTCTTTTTTGTTTTCACATAGTTGATAAAAAGTACGCCAAGCACAAGGAATGTCACTGCCGCCAGGAGATATACTCTTCCCTGAAAAATGCCGAAGGCGGCTCCTCTGTTTTCAAGATAGGAAAAATCGAAGAAGCCTTCAATGACTGTAATGTCAGGTTTTCCTTTTAATGTGTCAATGGCCCAGATCTTTGTGATGTAGTCCAGAATCAGTCCAACGATAAAGATTATGTATATCATGTCAGCCTCCAAATTTCACTGGTTTTTTTCATGATCTCTTTCAGCGTGCCCATATTTATGGTCTGCTGACTGTCAGAGCATGCACTGTCGGGATCGATGTGCGTTTCGATGAGCAGTCCGTCAGCCCCTGCCATGATTCCGGCAAGAGCCATTGGCTTTACAAGATCTCTGACACCCGTTCCGTGACTCGGATCAACAATCACCGGCAGTCGGCTGTAGGCATCAAGGTAAGCTACGGAATTAAGATCAAGTGTATTTCTTGTGGTCGTTTCGAATGTTCTTATCCCTCGCTCGCACAGGATCACCTGATCGTTGCCCGTATTGAGAATATATTCCGCAGCGTTCACCCACTCATTCACCGTGGCACTGAACCCCCGCTTGAGGATGACCGGTTTGCCCAGTCTGCCCACTTCTTCCAGCAGGACATAGTTGTACATGTTTCTTGAACCGATCTGGATGATATCCACGATATCTGATGCTTTTTCGATATCCCGCATATCCAGTATTTCAGTGGAAATGAGCATATCAAATTCCTTTTTTATGATGGAAAGAATTTCAAGCCCTTCACTTTTCAGTCCCTGAAAAGCATAAGGCGATGTTCTTGGTTTGAAGGCTCCGCCTCTTAGTACATCAACACCCATGGCTTTCAGCTCGGATGCGATCTTCCTCATGGTGTCAAGATCCTCCACAGAGCATGGTCCTGCAAAGAATACAGGATCTTCCATCAGTGTTTTTTTGCCGATATTTATTTTTACTTTCCCAAGGGAAAGGTCCATTGTCTTCTGTATCATTTTCATTACTCCAATATTATGGTCAAAGCCTGAAGAATCTCTTCTTCCCCGACCTGGACCTTTATTACGGGTTCACCGGTCTTCTGCAGAAGAGTGAACCGCATATATACGTCATTTTTTTTGTCTTTCTTGATCGCATCAATGAGCTTCTCTATGCTGATGCCGCTAAGGCTCTCCTTCATGCCGAATCTCTTTATGATGCTCTCTACCCTGATCTTCACAAGGGGATCAAGACCCAGCTTTCTTTCACTTA
>DAMDIS010000102.1:1066-9455 GCA_032100885.1 Proteiniclasticum sp. | reverse complement strand
GGCAGAAAACGCTCGGTTTTCTGGAACTGATTCAGCGTGATGACCTCGGCATCCCGAAGGGTGTCGATGAGAAAATCCTTGTCGACCATGATGTTTCCCTGACTTGGAAGAATCTCGCCACGACCGAGGAACGCCTCGTAGTCTTCATTGAACTCCGTATAGGTCGATTCGATCTTCCCAAGGGAATTTGCGGTATCATCTATGATGATCTTTCCTGTGCCCATGAAATCGAAAAATGTGGAAGGCTTTTCAAAGAAGAACGGGAGATACGCATCCACGCTTTCAAAGAACATCCCCTCTTTTAGATACTCGAGATTGGAAGCCACGTTGTGCTTCAGCTTTTCAAGGGCATCCTTGTCATAGGTCTTGCGCTTCGACTTGTCCTTGATGATGGAATCCAGCTCAGCTCTGATTTTTTCTGAACCTTTCTCCATGGTTTCGGCATCGAGGATAATCTCCTTTGCCGGAAAGATCTCAAAGCTGTCCACCTGCTCGATGCTTCTCTGGGTTTCCTTGTTGAAGGTTCTGATGGAATCAATCTCATCCCCGAAGAGCTCTATTCTGTATGGAAGTGAGCCATCCGGCGGAAAAACATCCATGATGCCGCCACGAAGAGCAAATTCTCCCTTCCCCTCCACAAGCTCGGTTCTTACGTAACCGGAGCTGACAAGTTTCTTTGCCAGTTCCTTAAGATCGATCTCCATGCCCTTTGTGATGGTGAAGAAGTGATCTTTGAAATAGGAGAACGGCGCATAGGTCGCTGCCAGAGCTTCAATGGTCGTCACGATGATCTTTTTCTTTCCGTTCATCAGCTCTTTGATGACCTTCAGTCTTTCCCATCTTAAGTCGCCTGAAATTGCATCGATATTGTAGAAAACCATTTCCTTCGCAGGGAAATAGTACACTTCATTTTCGTAAAGCAGAAGATCCTCATAGAGGTTCTTCGCATCCATGTCCTTTGAAGCAAAAACAAACAGGCTGTCCTTTTCTTTTCCGAACACTGCGGAAATGAGGAAAGCCCTTGCCGACTCGGATACCCCGTAGACACCTACCGGATACTTCCTGTCTTTTATTCCTTTTCTGAGCGCTTTGAAGCCTTCATCTTTATAAAGCTCCTGTCTTAGTCCATCCAGTCTCATATCATTCACCTACTCCGCTTTGAATCCGTTGTATTCGCTGATGGCTGAGTCGATACCGTTCTCTATGATGGCATAGACTGATTCTCTTGCTGCCTGAATCGCCTTTGATATTTTCTCCCTGTCCTCATCCTGGAACTTGCCCAGTACATGCTTGACCAGGTCATGCTCCGGCGCACCCACTCCAATTTTGATTCTGGGGAAGTTTTCCGTTGCCAGATGAAGGATGGTGGATTTTATCCCGTTATGCCCGCCTGAGCTTCCTTTCTTCCTGATCCTCAGCTTGCCCACTTCCAGGCTCACATCATCAAAAACGACGATGATCTCTTCAGGTTCGAGTTTATAGAAGTCCGCTGCCTCACCGATGCTTTCGCCCGAGAGATTCATAAAGGTCTGCGGCTTAAGCAGCACAACCTTATGTGCACCGATTCTTCCTTCCGCAACTTTTCCCTTGAATTTATTTCTGTCGAAGCGGATATTCATTTTTTCTGCCAGTTCATCCACTGCCATGAATCCCACGTTATGTCTTGTCTTCTCGTAATCCTTACCCGGATTGCCAAGTCCTACAATTAGGTACATGTTTACCTCCCAAATGTCTGTAAAGGATGCCCATTTGTGAGTATCCTGTCGTTATGGTTAATTATACTATTTATAAGCGTTTTTGTTGAGTTAAAGTTCACTTTACAGGATCTGCCTTAAAATATGCCTATGAACTCTTCTCCGATCAGAAAACGACAGCGAAAAAATAAGGAGCTGTAAAGCCCCTTATCTCCATTACATTTTAAACTCTTATTCCACTGTGGTGCCGTAAAGTGTGGCTTCCACTTCGACAATCTCATTGATCCTCAGATATCTGATCTTGACCACATCACCCACCTTGAGGGTTCTGATGTAATCATCGAAGGAGGTTGGAGATTCCACCACAACGTCGTCGATGCTCACAAGGATATCTGTTGGCCTTAGTCCTGCACGGTCAGCGGTTCCTTCTGGTGCGATCCTCTGGATATAGAATCCGGTGCCCACTTCGGGAAGATCGGTGACCATGTCGCCGAATACGCCAAGGAAAGGAAGAAGTTCTTCACCAGAATTGATGAAAGAACGGGTGATGTTCATGGCCTCATTGGAAGTGATTGCGGCACTTAAGTCCTGCGCAAGTCCTTCGGTGATGCTCATGCTGTTTATGCCCACCACTTCTCCATTCATATTGACGAGTATTCCGCCGTTGTTACCCGCATTGATCTTTGCATCGGTTTCAATGGCATAGATCTTAACCTCACGGTTGTCCGCTGTGACTGTGGGAAAGGCCTTGTTCACCGTGGAAATGATTCCGAAGGTCACAGTGCCACGGTCGCTGTCCCCGAATGGATTGCCCATGGCGATGACACTCTGGGCCGTCTTCACTGTGCTTGAATCGGAAAATTTCGGCGGCCTGAGATTGATTTCTTCCGCTCTGATGAGCGCAAGTCCTATGGCCACGTCCCCGCCGATGAGTTCAGCCTGATAGATCCTGTCATTCTCCCTTTCGGTACGGACATAGATGATTTCTCCAGCTGCTGGAATCGCATCATAAGGAACCAGAATATATCCTTCTGTATTCATGACTACCCCGGTGTAAACACCTTCATAGGATTCGGAAAAAAATTTCTGGGGATCGCTGCTTATGCCGACCATTGACACCGCAAGCTGATTGTAGACTTCCCTTATTCTCGTCCTGTCATAAAATGAGGTCTCAAAACTTGCCAGCGACTTTCTCAGCATCTGTGAAAAACTGCTGTCCGCATCAATGATGAGGGAATCTTCCTGGATTTTTCTCGAAACAAAAGTGGAGGTGAGAATGGAGGTCAGAAGAACCACAACAAGAAGTGACGCAAACTGCAGGATACTTCCTCTTATACGTGATCTCTGATCCAGACGGTATCTGATTTCTCCGGTCTTCACCTGTTCTTTGAGATTTTCCTTCTCGATTAAATTTTCCTGTTCTAAATTATTATCTTCCATATTCATACTCCTAGGTAATACTCAAGGTGAAGGTAAACATGACACCCTGATTCTTGTTTTCCACCCAGATATCTTCACCAAACTGCGTGATGATATTACGGACAATTGGCAGGCCAAGTCCTGTAGAAACCTTGTTTGTCCTTGATTTATCACCTTTGTAGAACCTGTCCCAGATAAACTTGATGTCATTTTCGGGAATGGACGGACCGTCATTATAAATACTGATATGGACTTTTTTGCCCTTGGTCCTGGAAACGATCTTGACGTTCCCGTTGTCCGGTGCGTGCTTTATGGAATTGTCCACAAGGTTTGTAATGACCTGAATCAGTCTGTCACGATCGCCTGCAACATAGAGATGATCACCTTCAAGTGTGACGCCGACCTTCAGGCCCTTGTCATCGATTTTTGTCTCGAATTTGGTGATGCATACCTTTATGATTTCATTGATATCCAGTTCTGTAAGCTTGAACGAGAACTTGCCGGACTCCATAGCGGAAAGATCCAGAAGATCATTGACGAGCCTTGTCAGTCTCTGAATTTCATCATATACAATTTTGAGATAGTACTTTTCTTTATCCATAGGAATGATTCCATCCAGAATCCCTGCGATGAAGCCCCTTATGGAGGTAATGGGCGAACGCAGCTCATGGGATATATTGGAGAGGAAATCACGCCTGTTCTTATCGGTCTGTTCCAGAGATTCTGCCATGGTGTTGAAGGATTCGGACAGCTGTCCGATCTCATCCGTGGAGGTGACAAGGACTCTTTGTGTGACTTCACCTTTGGAAATCTTCCTTGCAATGGTGTTCAGCTCCGCAAGAGGCCTGAACAGCATCCTCTGGGCAATGTAATAGATGATGAGGATGGATAGGATCACCGCAGTTGCTGTAATGGTCCATATCCTCAGATAGATTTCATTGAGCGGCTCTCTGATCTGTTCCAGCGGCGTATAGACAACTATAGCCCCCTGATAAGTCGCTCCGGTCTGAACCGGCTTGATGAATAGTGACATTTCTTCCTTGGTTATGGGATTGACTTCGCCATTTATTTCAATGGAATTGCCCTCTACCAACCGGTCTCTGTCGGGAAAATTGAATCTCGTGAAAACAAGGCTGTCATAAGCCTCGTTGGTCACAAAGAAAATATATCCTGATGCATCCACAAGGAGAATGTCTCCCTTTTCCACACCTTTGATCAGAGACAGATTTCGAAGCAGCTCCGTATCATCGATTTCTTTATTGAGATACAAAGGGACACTGGAGGAGGCAAGGTTTGTCGTCTCCTCCAGGTCTGCCCTGTTCTTGTCCAGAAAATAACTTTGGAACCACATGGAAAGAACAACAGCTATCAAAACATAACCAATGGTAACCACAAATGCAAAGGTGGCTACCAGTTTCGTTACCAGAGAACTGTTTTTCATATCCTTTAACACTTACTTATACACCTACTTATTTAACTTCAAACTTGTAGCCTACTCCCCATACGGTTTCAAGCTGCCAGTTTGGTCCACCATGGAGTTTCTCTCTCAGTCTCTTGATGTGCACATCGACAGTTCTTGAATCTCCAGGGTAATCATAGCCCCAGACTTCGCAAAGAAGCTGCTCTCTTGTGAATACTCTGTTCTTGTTTGAAGCAAGATGATAAAGCAGTTCAAATTCCTTAGGAGGCATCTTGACATCCTGTCCCTTGTATACGACGTTGTATGAATTCACATCCACGTTCAGTTCAGGGAAATTAAGGACTTCTTTTCCGCCGCCGTCGGTATTGAATCTTCTCATGACTGCCTTGACACGGGCAACCACTTCCTTGGGTTCAAAAGGCTTGACCATGTAGTCATCCGCACCAAGCTCAAGTCCGAGAACCTTGTCAAAGGTATCCCCCTTTGCTGTCAGCATGATGACAGGAGTTTCGTAGTCCTTTCTGATCCATTTCAGTACATCCACGCCATCCACATAAGGGAGCATGATATCTAGAAGCACAAGGTCGGGCTTGTAGTCCACAAAGACTTCCTGAGCGACCTTTCCGACTGCTGCAACCCTGATATCGTAACCTGAGCTCTGCAGATACATTTTAAGCACTTCGCTTATGTTTTCGTCATCGTCTACAACGAGTATTTTTCCGATTTTACCTTCCATTTTTTCGTTCCCCTTTCTTCTATTGTTATCCTTTAACGGATAATGTTAACTTAATGATATCTGATTTTATATGAAAAGTCATAGACTTCACAATTAATTCATCCCATTCCCGGTATTATTAACAGATTATACTTAATATAATCTATTCAAATTTGTAACGGCTAAAATCGGCATAAAAATATCATCTGACCCTAAAAAGACCTGAACTGATTCACACACTGTAAAAGGATTCTCTAAAAGATACGTTTATAAAACCAATTAATTTTGACGATTTAATAGGATTTTAACCCAGTCTTTGCGATTTTAAGATATAATTAATGATAAATTCCTATCAATCGAAAAGGAGACCACAAAATGATAATCCAAGTGAACAATCTTAGGAAAAGCTACGGTAAACTCCTGGCTCTTGATGATCTCAGTCTTGAGGTCAGAGAAGGAGAGATTTTCGGTCTTCTCGGACCGAACGGTTCAGGAAAGACTACGGCCATCAACTGCATGCTTTCACTCCTAAACTATGATGAGGGTGAAATCACCATCTTCGGCAAAGAGATGACTCCTGAGTCCTATGAACTGAAAAAGGACATCGGCGTTGTGATGCAGAACGTTGCCGTCTTCCAGGAACTGACCGTCCAGGAAAATGTAGACTATTTCTGCGGGCTTTATGTACCCGAGAAGAAATTAAGAAAGCAGCTCGTGGATGAGGCCATCGCTTTTACGGGTCTTGACGAGTTCAGAAAGTTTGTGCCGAAGAAGCTGTCAGGAGGTCTTCTAAGGAGACTGAACATCGCCTGCGGTATCGCACATAAGCCAAAGCTGATCTTTCTTGATGAACCCACCGTCGCCGTTGATCCTCAGAGCAGAAACAGGATTCTAGAAGGTATTCTTGAACTCAACAGAAAAGGCTCCACAATCATCTATACCTCGCACTACATGGAAGAGGTTGAGACCATCTGTTCAAGAATCATGATCATCGACAAAGGCAGGGCCATTGCAACAGGAACCAAGGAAGAGCTGAAGGCCATGATCCATCTCGGCACGAAAATTTCCTTCGACGCACCTGACATCACGGACGATCAGGTGGCAAGTCTTGGCGCCTATAAGGAATTTACTTCGGTTCTGAAAAACGGCAGGCAGATCACCATTCATTCCAATGAAGAAAACGGAATCCTTGAGAAAACTCTTGCCTTCCTGAATCATGAAAAAATTAGCTATACAAACATCTACTCGGAAATGCCTACCCTCAATGACGTTTTCCTGGAAATCACAGGAAAAGAATTAAGGGATTGAGGTGAGCGGAATGTTTTATCACATATTCAGATACAGACTGAAAAAGCTTCTCAGAACCAGAGAAATGATTTTCTGGACTTTGGCTTTCCCCATTATCCTTTCAGTATTTTTCAATCTGGCTTTTAAGAATCTGGATTCCAGTGAAGGGTTCGACCCCATCGATACCGCTGTGGTACAGAATGAAAATTACAGAAACAGCGCCATCTTCGAAGATATTCTTGCAGATGTTTCAGAAGGAGAAGACAGACTCCTGAATCTTCAGCAGACAACCCTTGAGGAAGCGGAAAAACTTCTTGAAGACGGTATGATCAGCGGATACATCACGGCAGGCGATATGCTGGAGCTTCACGTCAAAAGTTCCGGACTTAATCAGAACATCCTAAGGCTTTTCCTCAATAACCTCAATCAGACCTTTGCAGTAATAGAAGATGTGCTATCTACAGATCCTACGCAGATGCAGCCGCTCATGGCCTCGATTTCAGATCCTCGGGTCTACACAGAAGAAATGAAAAGAGAGACTGCACCACCCAATCAGATGCTGAACTACTTTTATTCTCTCATTGCCATGGCGTGCATGTATGGCGCTTTTTTCGGCACTGAAGAAGTTACGGATATTCAGGCGAATATCTCAGACCGTGCTGCTCGGATGAACCTGGCTCCTGTCCATAAGATGAAAGCATTTCTGGCAAGCTCTGCAGCATCGTATCTGGTGCTCATGGTCAATATGAGCCTGGTACTCCTTTTTCTAAGATTCGCATTGGGCATAGAATTCGGAGAAAGAGTCCTCCTTCTTATTCTCACAACTTTTGTGGCCACAGCTACGGGAATGTCCTTCGGCTCCTTCATCAGTGCTCTGATCAGAAAAGGAGAGAACCTTAAGGTTGCCCTCATCGTGTCTGTAACCATGGTAGGATCTTTCCTGTCGGGAATGATGTACGCTCAGATGAAATACATCATCCACAATAATCTTCCGTTCTTAAGCTATATCAATCCTGTGAGCCTCATCACAGATTCGTTCTATTCCCTCTACTATTTTGAGACCCTTGAGCGCTGGTCTACAAATATTGTCATCCTTATGATTATGACCTTCGTATTCAGCACAGCAACCTATATGGTCTTAAGGAGGCGAAAATATGCAAGTCTTTAAAGTGAGCATGAAAATACTCAAACGCAATTATCCAAGCATTCTCATCTATGTGGTGATCTTCCTTGGCCTATCCCTTCTATTTGCGTCTCAGGCCAACCAGCAGGAAGATGAATATACCTCATTTGATACGGTAAAGACGAATGTAGCCATATTTCAGGAAGAGGATACACCACTTGTGCAGGGGTTCGTTGAAAACCTCAAAGAAACGTCTAACATCGTTCGGGTGGAAGATCAGGAGGACATCATAAGCGATGCGCTCTATTTCCGCATGGTGACCTATGTGATCAGAATACCTGAAGGCTTCACGGACCGCTTCATGAAAGGTGAAGAGGTTAAGCTCATCAAACAGACCATTCCAGACAACATCACAAACACCTATACGGAACTGTCCATAGACACCTACTTTAATACGGCAAGATCCTATCTTTCCGTGCAGAAAAACCTCACTCAGGAGGAGCTCGTGGAAAAAACAGAGGCAGCCCTCTCCAGAAAGACTCCTGTAGAAGTGAAATCCTACGGGATGCCCGAAGAGGACAGCTACTCAAAGTTCTATTTCAATTACCTGTCCTACTCCATGGTGTCCATCCTGGTACTGGGAACCAGCATCATCATGCTGGTCTGGAAAGACCTTGATCTTTTCAGAAGAACCGAAGTTTCACCTCTGACAAGGAAGAGCATTAACTTTC
>DAMDIS010000102.1:0-1056 GCA_032100885.1 Proteiniclasticum sp. | reverse complement strand
TGCCCTTGGCGTATTCACCCTGTTCACCTGGGCAGTGCTCAGCTTCGCCTTCTTCCTCATAAACAGAGGCGCGATGCTTGATCGGAAAATGATGCTTCATCTTCTGAACTCACTGGTATTTGCCTTCACAGCCATGGGTATGAGTTTCCTTGTGGGCACATTCCTTAAAAGCAGAAATGCCATCAGCGCTGTGAGCAACGTCATTGCCCTTGGACCCTCCTTCATCAGCGGAGTATTTGTTCCCCAGGAGTTTCTTGGAGAGAATGTCCTGGCCATTGCAAAAGTGACACCCACCTACTGGTATGTCACTGCAAACAACATCATCTCCTCCCTTAGCGGACTTTCCGCAGGTCCCCTCTCGACAGTCTATCAGTATATGATCATCGTTGGCGCTTTCGGTCTCTTTTTCTTTGCGGCAGCTTCGTTTGCAGCAAGAACGCAGAGACTGTAGACAAAACCATAATATCGGACATAAAAAGGCTGCAGATTCTGAAATCAGTATTTCAGAGTCTGCAGCCTTTAAGCTGTTTAAATCATGTTCTAGTCAAAAAGCTTGGATAGAGGCACATCTTCTGTGATTCTCTTGATTGCTTCTGCAAAGAGAGGCGCCACGGAAAGGGATGTGAATTTCTCCATATCATCACGGTCTGGCCATGCGATGGTATCCAGCATAACAAGCTCTTTAATGACACTGCTGTTGATTCTGTCGATGGCAGGTCCTGAAAGAACACCGTGCGTGCATGCCGCATATACTTCGACTGCACCAAGATCCATGAGTGCATTGGCAGCATTTGAGATGGTTCCTGCTGTATCGATCATATCATCCACAAGGATACAGGTCTTGCCCTTGATGTCTCCGATGATGTTCATGATCTCAGATACATTTGCTTTCGGTCTTCTCTTGTCTATGATGGCCATAGGTGCATGAAGTCTTTCAGCAAGCTTTCTTGTTCTTGTTACGGAACCAAGATCTGGAGAGACGATGACCACATCAGGATTTTCCATGAATCCCTTCTTGATGAAGTAGTCCGCGATGATCGGCATACCCAGAAGGTG
>DAMDIS010000101.1:9209-9467 GCA_032100885.1 Proteiniclasticum sp. | reverse complement strand
TACCCATTCTTGAACCGTACCTTGCATTGTTCAATACATAGGGTGCTCTGCTCAAATTTTCTGTTCCGCCGACCACCACGACATCATTATCACCTGCAAGAATTGTCTGCGCTGCGAGAGAGACTGTTCTTAGTCCTGACCCGCAAAGCATGTTTATGGTTGTAGCAGGCACAGAGTGAGGCAGACCTGCATTCACAGAAACCTGTCTGGCAACACCTTGTCCAAGCCCTGCCTGCAGAATACATCCGAAATAGAAAT
>DAMDIS010000101.1:7409-9199 GCA_032100885.1 Proteiniclasticum sp. | reverse complement strand
CGCCTGTCTGATTGCTTCTTTGACTGCTACTACACCCAAATCTACAGCGGAGACATCTTTGAATACTCCACCGAAACTTCCAACAGGGGTTCTCACAGCACTTACGATTACAACTTCTTTCATTTAAATGACCTCCCTAATCTAACTTGCGAGAAACTTAAGTGCATCAGACAAAATCCATGAATCCATGGACTCTCCCGGAGCACTCAAGTCAGCTCTAGATTATGATATCATGAATGACTTGTCATTTGTAATCTACTTCATATTCGAAATCGTTACTGATTATGGGGTTATATCATGAAAAATATCGAAAACCGTTGAAACATGAGGGTTGCATCATGTTGTAGAGCTGCAGTTCATTCTAGACACCTGTTATAAATTTACAATTTGTTAACATCTTTTACAGAAATACACTCATCATCGTTTTCGGGTTAAGTTAATCTATATAAAGATAGTCATAATCTGTCAGGATCGTTAAAAAATATTTATCTTTAAAGTAGTATTTAATACTATATTAAGCTTTATTTTATAACTCTTCTATGATATAATATGAACAAAGGAGGTAACGTAACAGCTGCCAGAATCTTATAAAACGCTATAAAAAGCTGCAAATTTTTAAGGTTTTTTCAACGCAGTTTCTGTGGATGATGTTGTCGTGAAGCCTCTGAAGAAGTTGCCAAAGAAATCTCATCCAAGATGATTAAAATGTTCTGTACTGCCTATAATATTGTAAAGCCTGGTATTCGCATACCGTGTCAACAGTGGTGTTTGTCGGAGACAATGAAATCCGTAGATATACCGTATGCTGACAGGGCTAATCAATCATCGGGGAGCTGCATTAGGATGATTCTGGCAAAGAAAATCAGATTATATCCCACACAAATCCAGGAAAAACTGCTTTTTCAGTCTGCTGGAACTGCCCGGTTCATCTATAACTGGACTTTAGGACGGCAGGAGGAAAATTATGCCTTAGGAGGGCAGTTTATTTCAGACAATGACTTGAGAAAAGAAATCACACAGATGAAGAAACTGAAGGAATACGCCTGGCTTCATGAAGTCTCCAATAATGTACCCAAACAGGCGGTGAAAGACGCCTGCTCCGCCTACAGGAGGTTCTTTCAGAAACTGGCGGAGAAACCCAGGTTTAAAAGCAGAAAAAGATCGAAGGTTTCGTTCTACAATGACAACGTGAAGCTGAAATTCAAGGACAAATCGGTTCTCATTGAGAAAGTGGGATGGATCCCTGTAAAACCTTCAAGAGACCCTTGCTGATTCAAAGTACACCAATCCCAGAATCACCCATGACGGTAAATACTGGTATATAGCAGTGGGACTTCATAGAGAGAAAACTGAGACCTTACTGACCGGCGAGAGCCTCGGGATTGATCTGGTATAAAGAAGCTTGCTGTATGTTCCAATGGGAAAGTCTATGACAACATCAATAAAACAGAGAAAGTCAGAAAAAAAGAAAAGAAGCTGCGCAGATTGCAGCGCAGCGTGTCGAGAAAACATGAAATGAACAAAGAAGGAGGTAAAGTTGTCAGAACCCGCAATAGTATAAAACTGGAAAAGAAGATTCGATTGCTGCACAGATCACTGAGAAACATACGCAGCAATCATCTGCACCAGACAACGAGTGAGATTGTGAAAACCAAACCGCCTACAGTTGTTATGGAAACACTGAATATCAGAGGGATGATGAGGAACAGGCATCTGGCTAAGGCCGTTGCCAACCAGGGGTTCTATGAGTTTAAGCGGCAGCTGAAGTATAAATGTGCCCTTTATGGGAT
>DAMDIS010000101.1:3703-7248 GCA_032100885.1 Proteiniclasticum sp. | reverse complement strand
CAAACATGCTTTATAGAGTTTTATAAGGTTTTGGCAACGGAGATCAATATGAACTGGTTCTGGTTACTACTCATCATCGCTGTAGTCATCCTCGACATCATGACCAGCAATATACTTTTTTCATGGCTGGGCCTGGGTTTTCTGGCAGCATGGCTGTCCGGTTTCTATCTGGATCTGAGTTATCAGATACTGATCGCATTTGTCATCGGATTTGCATCCATACTGGCAGGAAACAGGATCACGAAAAGGTATATCCGAAAGAATATTCACAACGACCCCATTCTGGTGGACAAGATCGTTGGAAAATCTTTCATTGCTGATCACATCATCGAGCTTGAATCGCAGCATAAGATCAACGGTATCTACTGGAATGTCAGAAACGAGGGTCCAAGGATTCTCGAAGGTGAGACATTCAGTGTACTGGAGATCAGACAAAACAAACTGATAATACGCAAGGAGGAACATTAACATGCCATGGATCATAATATTTTCAGTACTCGCAGTCATCGTTGTAGCCATACTTCTTTCATCAATCAAAGTGGTGAATACAGGTCAGGTCTATGTTCTGGAAAGATTCGGACAGTACTATAAGACTCTTGAGCCCGGCTGGCACGTCATACTGCCGTTTGTTGATTATGTCAGGACAAAAATATCCATGAAACAGCAGATTCTGGATATCCAGCCTCAAACAGTCATCACTAAGGACAACGTCAATATCAGCGTGGACAATGTAATTTTCTATCAGGTTCTGACGCCTAAAGATGCAGTCTACAATATCGAAAATTACGTATCCGGTATCATGTACTCCGCAATCACAAACATGAGAAACATCATCGGTGACATGACCCTTGACGAGGTACTCGCAGGGAGAGACAGAATCAACATGAAGCTTCTGAGCATAGTCGATTCCGTTACAGATGCCTATGGGATCAAGATCCTGTCCATTGAAATCAAGAATATCCTTCCTCCTGCAGAAATCCTGAACGCAATGGAAAAGCAGATGAAGGCTGAACGTGAAAAAAGAGCAGCCATTCTCATTGCTGAAGGTGACCGTGAATCAAGCATCGCAAGAGCAGAAGGTGAGAAGAGAAGCAACATCCTGAGAGCGGAAGCGGAAAAGGAATCGAACATCCGAATTGCAGAAGGTATGAAGGAATCTCAGCTCCTTGAAGCAGAAGGTAAGGCTAAGGCCATCGAAGCCATTTCCAGTGCGGAAGCGGAGGCCATAAGAAAAGTCAATGCTTCTATCATCGAATCGGGTACAGATGCCAGAGTCATTGCACTGAAACAGGTGGAAGCGCTCAAAGAAATGTCCACGAATCCTGCAAACAAACTGATTCTTCCTGTAGATACACTGAACTCTCTTGGAAGCATCGCGGCCATAGCAGACATAATCGGAGAACGCAGATAGGAACTTTACCTTTACCGATATCATTCAGATCATACCCAAACAGGGACTCTTCGTCACCATGAAGAGTCCCTTCAACTTGTTCTGCATTCTCCGTGAGGATTTGCTATAATACTCTTTAGATAGAAATCAGGAGGCGGACAATGAAAAATGCATTAATCACAGGCGCGACCGGAGGCATCGGAAGTGCCATAGCGAGAAAGCTTGCGGAAAACGGGTATCAGCTCGCGCTTGTATACGGCAGCAATCATGTAGGTGCAGAAACCCTGTCACAGGAACTCTCCGCAATGACAAGGGTAGAGGTTTACGATATTGATTTCTCCTCGCCGGAGGGTTACAGCAGGCAGCTGGAGGACATCATCAGGGACTTCGGATCATTTGAAGTGCTTATTCACGGGGCAGGGATCTCACACCGCAGCCTCTTTCATGAAATGCCCGAATCGCAGTTTGAAAATCTCATGAATATCAATGTGAAACCCCTGTTTTACATCAGCAGAAAAATCATTCCTTCTATGATTGAAAACGGGAAGGGCAGTATACTTGGTATTTCCTCCATATGGGGTTCACATCCTGCATCAATGGAGGTAGCCTATGCCATGACAAAAGGTGCTATGGAGCAGTTTACGAAAAGCCTGGCCTCTGAACTGTCTCATATGAATATCCGAGTCAACGCAATCGCACCCGGTGGAGTAGACACGAATCTTCTGTCCAATCTCTCCCTTGAAGAGAAAAGAGATTTTATTGAAGATATTCCATTTAAACGGCTGGCCAGACCAGAAGAAATTGCAGATCTTACACTCTTCCTTCTGGAAAAGGGCACATACATCACAGGACAGGTTCTCACCATGGATGGGGGCTTTACACTATAAAAAAAGAAACATCTCTCTGGAGCCATTTTTGAGCTCCCGAGAGATGTTTTAGATTGACACATCAGTTTTCCGGGCCGGCATCATAATCAGAGAAGTATATGCAAAAAGCTACACCGCTGTTTTCATTCTCCAGTGACTAGTGAAGCTTATGCTTGTCCAGGATATTCTTGATGATCGATAACCCGAGGCCTGAACTTCCCTCTGTTCTCTGCCTGGATTTATCCTTTTTATAGAACTGGATCCAGATGTGTCCAAGATCCTGCTCATCGATCTGTGCAGGGGAATTCACGATTTTTAGAATCAGTTTTCCGTTTTCTTCATAAAGCCTGATGTCGATATGGGCATCCTTTCCTTTATCGGTATAGGTCACTGCGTTCTTGAATATGTTTCTGAAAACAGTGCTGAGCTTGATTCTGTCTCCGTATATGAAGTACTGCTTTTCAATGCTGAAGTTGAACGTGAGGTTTCTGCTGTCATAATCAAGAAAAGGTGTCGCACTGTCCACAAGAGCGCTGCTCAGATTAAACCTTGCAATGTTCAGGATAAAAGCCTGGGATTCGGTGTAGGACAGCTCAATCATATCCTTTACCAGTTTTTCCATGTTTCTCGTCTCGTCAAGGATGATGGAGAGATACTCTTCTTTGCTGCCTTCTCCGATTCCGTCGATCAGTCCTTCCGTATACCCCTGAATCAGTGTGATAGGGGTCTTCAGCTCATGGGAGATGTCTCTGATGAAATCCTTTCTCTGATTTTCCAGTTTCTGACTTTTCAGGATATCTTCTTCCAGAAGCTTGTTCTTTTCACTCAGTTCACCCAGTGCCGATTTGAGGTTCTGCGATAAAATGGAAAGACTCTCTGCAAGCTCACCGATCTCATCATTTTGTGTCATGTCGATGGGGATGTCAAAGTTCAGATCCGCAAGCTCCTTGGACGATGCCGTCAGCTTCCTGATGGGTTTTGTCACTGTATTTGAAATGAGAAACGCGAGAATCACAACGACGACAAATCCGCCGATAAAAACATAGACGAAGAAATTCCTGATGGTCCGTGCCGATTCGTTGATGGGCATCATCGAACTGATGGAGATGGCAAAGGATTCACTTCCCTGAAGCCGTATGGAACTGGCCGTCAGAAAATAGTTCATGCTGCCATCCTGTCTTTCATATTCACGGCTGATGATGGTTTCATCGGAAAGAAGACTTTCAGTCAGAGAGGCATCTCTGACCATGTCACTGAAAAACCGGTTGATGATTTCTATGTAGTCGCCT
>DAMDIS010000101.1:704-3693 GCA_032100885.1 Proteiniclasticum sp. | reverse complement strand
GATTTTTGATCCGCCATAAGCCATATACTGCAGTGCACCGTTTTGTCCGAATATAAATAGCCTTGTGTTGTTACTGGTTTCGAAATCGTTGATGGACTCAATAAGCGTTTCGCTGGCAGTCGTGCTCCGGTTTCTGAAGGATTCAAGATTTTCCGCAAGTGCGCTTTTCTTTGTTTTTGTATAATAGCTCTCGAAAGAGTAGGCCATGAAGAGCATGGAGCCAAGGAGGAGAAGCGATACTAGGAGAATGATGATAACCGTAAGTTTGTTTGAAATTGACTTAAACATGGTCTTTCACCTTGAAACGGTATCCGTATCCTCTTACTGTTTCGATATAATCGTTCACATCGCCAAGCTTTTCTCTTAATCTTTTGATGCTGGTATCTATTGTCCGGAGATCGCCTTCATAATCATATCCCCAAATGTGTTCGATGATGGTGTCTCTTGAAAGAACAATGTCCTCATGGGTCGTAAAGAGAAGAATCAGTTCAAATTCTTTCTTGCTGAGGGATATTTCCTGATCGTCGACAAACACTCTCTGCGACCTGTCATTTACCCGAAGTCTTCCGTAGAGCCTATCCTTAGGATGCTCATCAGAATGAGCCAGACGCTCGAAAAGGTTTCTGATTTTCAGGACCAGAACCTTAGGGGAGAAAGGCTTGGCAATATAATCATCGGCACCGATTTTATAGGCTTCGATAAAGTCTTCATCCATGGTCTTGGCTGTTATGAAGAACACTCGGGTATCTTTCTGTTTTCTCAGATGTTTAAGCATATCAAATCCATCCATAAAGGGCATCATGACATCAAGGAGAATCAGATCGTAGTCCGTCTCAAGAGCGCTCTCCAGGCCTTCTTCTCCATTGGTCGCAAGATGAACCTGATAACCTTCTTTTACGAGGTAGTCTCTTAAGAGATCCCTCAGTCTTTTTTCATCTTCTACAATTAGAATTTTCTTTTCCATCATTTCACCTGCATTTCCATCTCTGACTAAATATAGATCCTGTTCTTGTCGTCTTTATCCCCCTTCATCAGAAGAACTTCCTTGACCAGTTCTCTCACTGCTGTGTTCATGGCATTGGGCTCCACACGGGTAAGACTGATTCTTATGACTTTTTTGTCCTCCTGGCCGGTAAACCCGGTGATGTCTCTAAACCGGTAGCCTTTTACCTGCAGACCCTCGATCAGGGTTTTGAGCCTGAAATCCCTGGGAAAGTAGAGGCTTGCAAAAAAACCTGTTTCAGGAAGATGGTAGGGGAAGGGGAATCCCTGCAGCGCATTCTTGAAGATCATGATGTTCTGCTTTACCTTATCTCTGAGATTTGCCATATCTTTTACGTAGTATTCCGACTTCAGATATTTCAGGAGGATCGCCTGGTTAAGTAGAGGTGCACCTCCGTTGAGATAGGTGATGTTATAGGACAGTTTTTTTGCAATCTCCACTGGTGCAACCACACATGCGGTGCGAAGAGTAGGTCCTACCGTTTTGCTGAAGCTCCTGATGTAAATCGTCCGCTCTGGTGCAAGCGAAAAGAATGTGGGTCCTTTTGAGAGTTCCAGAAGGTAGTCATCTTCAATAATGTAGAAATCGTATTTTCTTGACATTGCGATGATTCTCTCCATTTCCTCTTCCTTGAGGTCGGTTCCCAATGGGTTCTGATTTCTGCTCATGGTATAAAAGAACTGGAAGTCTCCGGTTTTCACTTTAGATTCGAATGTGTCCATATCGATGCCTGATCTGTCTCGATCAACAGTATCGAATTCCACTTTTTTGATGCTGAGATAGGACAGAACGATATTATACGTCGGATCTTCAACCAGAACCTTTTTCTCGAGAAGATCTGTTCCCAGAAGAAGATCGATGGCACCCTGCATGCCTTCTGTAATGAGCACAGATTCCAGAGGAATGTCAGAATTGTGAAGATCCATGAGCAAATGTTCCCTGAGGAGGTTATAGCCCATGGGATAACTGTAATTGAGAAGGCTTCTGTTCCTGTCGTCAAGAATCTGCGCCTGCACTTTCATCAGGGATTCAAGGGGCAGATTCTTATTGTTGGGCACACCTGAATAAAAATCATAGTCATTGGTACCCCGTTTTTTGTTATGGTTGATGTAGTATCCGCTTTTAGGCGCGGAAAAGACCAGTGCAAGGGATTCAAGCTCGTTATAAGCCTTGATCACCGTGGAATTGGAGCAGCCGAATTTTATGGCAAGTCCTCTTATGGAAGGCCGTTTGTCTTTATAGACATCCTTCTCAATTTCTGTTCTTAAGTAGTCCATGATTTCTGTGTATTTATAATTCATCCTCATCACCTTTTGTACCATATCAGTTTTCTCCTATTATAGCATCTTGGGAGCATTCAATTCCACAAGTGTTCGGTGATGTTGTTATCCATTTGCAGTGATTTTGTGTTATATTAGGGTATATTGAATGATAACGCCAAAGTATGTCACGTTTGTGACATGCCTGGATATGACGAAAGGAGCACGATTCTCGTTGAAATTTTATGAAATGCTCGTCAAGCACTACGATGACGTCTTTCCCATGAGTCAAGATACTTACGGATTTATTCGTGAAGATCTGAAGCCTGGGGACAAGGTCCTTGATGTTGCCTGCGGTACAGGTACATATACCATACCACTACAGAAAGAAGGGGTGCTTGCATGCGGCCTTGACCTCGAGGAAACCATGATCGAGCAAGCCGTGGAAAAGGCAGAAGAAGAGAATGTCTCAGGCGATTTCGTCGTATCGAACATGCTCAACATCGATCTTGTAAGTGAAGGAGATCTGAGAAGGATTTATATCATCGGTAACTCCCTTGTACATCTGAAATCCATGGACGAAGTCAGATCTTTTCTCAGCATTGCCTATGACCTTTTGAATGATGAAGGCGATCTGATCATACAGATCATCAATTACGATCGTATTCTCAGCCTAGGCATCGATCATCTGCCTACAATAGAGGTTCCCGGAAAAGGAATCACCTTT
>DAMDIS010000101.1:0-694 GCA_032100885.1 Proteiniclasticum sp. | reverse complement strand
TGAGCGGAACTACAATTATGACGTATCCTCCAGTACCATTGAATTTGCATCAAGACTTAATGTCCTGAGCGAATCTAAGGAATCTTCCGTCTATCTTCTGCCCATCAGAAAGGATGACCTCTTGAAAGAACTGGAGAATGTGGGATTCAAGGACATTTCTGTCTACGGTAATTTCAAGAAAGAGCCTTTCACAGAAAACTCCGTACCCCTCATCATCAAAGCAAGGAAAAATATCTGAGTAAGTGGAGATAGAAATGATAGATTTTAAACAGACCGTTCTTCCGAACGGCATATCCCTTGTAACCGTGAAAAAGTCAGGAGAACTGTTTTCACTAAATCTGGCCATAAAAGTTGGTTCACTGGCAGAATCCCAGAAGGAAAAGGGAATCTGCCATTTTATCGAGCACATGCTTTTTAAGGGTACAGACATTGACGACAACCTTTCACTCAACAATAAAATAGAAAGACTTGGTGGTGACTTCAACGCCTATACGGATTACATCTCAACAGTGTTTTCCATATCCGCACTGACTGAAGAGCTTAATAACGGCATGCATATCCTACATGATATGCTGACCTGTCCGAAGTTTTCAGAAGAAGATCTTGAAAAGGAAAAGGGTGTCATACTGTCTGAACTAAGGGCTTCAATGGATGATGCGGAAGAAATCACCCATAAGAATCTTTACTTCAACGC
>DAMDIS010000100.1:2948-9478 GCA_032100885.1 Proteiniclasticum sp. | reverse complement strand
AAAGCCACCGAGAAGCTGCCATGGGGACCTTCACTGATTTCATGCTTGATTGTCGTCTCTTTGATCAGATGATTGATGTTCTCCATGAGGTACTTGTCGATTTCTTTCTTCTTTCGGTCGTGAATACGATCGGAGAACATTTCAAGAACGGACTTACCTTGCACTGAAATCACAATCGCCTCTTTATCATTGACCACATCCAGTTCAACCAGACCGGTTTTAATCAGCTCATCGATGTACTGCTGCAGTTCAAAATAATTGATGTATACACATTCTAGGATGATGTTCGAAAACTGTGTTTTCGTCAGATTCAGTTTGGATTGATATAGGGTATACAAAATGAGCAGTTTGTTTTCTGCCAATGCATTGTTCATTACTCTTCCTCCTTGCGGGCTATAACAATCATACCCAATTTAAATGGCTTTTACAACATGTAAAAATTGAAGGTTTAATACTTACCGGTATGCTATTAAATCGATATATACACTAATAAGGGTTGTAATCGACTTCATCTTTGTTATAATTAAATGTAGTACATCTTGTACATTGACATGCAATTGTTATTGAACATAAATGGGGGGAACTCAACTTGGAAGCAACAAATGATAATCTGGTTATACTGGAAGGCCATTTTCTGACCATACCCGTATTCAGTCATGAACTCTTTGGGGAAGAATTCTATAGCGCTGAATTTTGCGTGAATCGATTGAGTGATTCAAAAGATATCCTCAACATCACCATCTCAGGCAAACTGCTTGCCGAAGACGCAGATCTCGCAGGACGCTATATCCGCATCACAGGACAGCTGAGAAGCTATAATAAAGTCATCGGTTCAAGAAATAAACTCCTTCTTACGGTATTCGTAAGAAGCATAGAGTATCCGGTGGATAAAGCAGATGAACCCAATTTCATCTGTCTTACGGGATATATCTGCAAAGAACCTGTTTACCGGATGACTCCATTCGGCAGAGAAATCACAGATGTTCTTCTTGCCGTAAACAGACATTTCAACAAGACGGATTACATACCGGTCATCACCTGGGGAAGAAATGCCAAATTTACAAAATCCATGTCAGTGGGAGACAAGGTAACGATTGAAGGAAGACTCCAGTCAAGAATTTATACAAAGACCCATGGGGATGGAACCATTGAAGAAAAAACAGCGTATGAAGTCTCTTCTTCATCCGTATTTCTCATAGAATCTGTAAACGATAACTCAACTGAGTATGAAAATAAATCAGCTGCTGATAAAAAAGTGAATATCTCCTAGTTTTATATATTGACACAGAACAAAATGAGCATATAATAGATACATATTACAAGAGAGTAGGGATATTTATGCTCAAAGGACTACTGATATTCCAGAGCCTTGTTATCATCCTTATGCTGATTATAGCCGTCCTGTTCATCATAAACGGATCGTATCTGCAGGGTGTATTATACCTGGCTTTTGGCGCAATTTTCACAGGGTATGCTCTTTCAGGCAGAAAGCGCAAAACCTCGTGATCTAAACCATAAAGGCTGTCTTTTTGACAGCCTTTTCTGTTTGCCCGGGAGACTGACTTTGATAAAACCGATTTTCATGATAAAATACATTATGTCCAATTTAATCGGTGTTATCAGAGGACAATAATTGAGGAAAAGGGCTTTAACATATGGACAGTTATTTAGGATTTTCAAAAATCTATGATGAACTCATAAATGAAGACATCAGCTATGGAAAAATAGCGGAATTTATACTGCAGGAAGTTAGCGGGAGAGAGCGCTACCTTGATTTAGGATGCGGAACCGGCAATCTTTCTTCCATTGTCGGAAAAAGTTTCAGGGAAACATTCCTTGTCGATCTGTCACCTGATATGCTTACAATCGCTGAAGATAAATTCAGCGAGCTTAAAATTCCTCACAGGTCATTTGCATTATCGATGAATGAAATCAGTTTTCATGAGAGATTCGATCTCATCACTTCTTCCATTGACGCAATCAATTATCTGCTGGAGGAAGAACAGGTGGAAGATCTGTTCAGAAGGGTTTTTGATCATCTTGAGGATGATGGTGTCTTTATATTCGATGTCAATTCAGCCTATAAGATCAGGGAGATTCTGGGCAGCAATGATTATGTGCTGACCCGAGACAATCTGGCCTATACCTGGGAGAACTATTATGAAGATGATGTGGTTGAAATGTCGCTCAACTTTTTCATACAGAAAGGCGAACTCTACGAACGTATAGAAGAGATCCATGAAGAAAGAGCTTATGAAGCGGACAGACTGATTGAGATGCTTAAAAATGCAGGCTTTAACAAAGTCATCCTATGCGATGACTACACGGGAAACCCGATACAAGAACTTACAGAAAGAATAACATTTATCGTGAGAAAGAGGTAATAAAAATGGATAAAATCATACATGCCACTGCCCAGAGCGGTGGCGTAAGAATCGTCGCAGCTGAAACAACTGCGCTTGTCAATGAAGCGGTAGCAAAACACAATACTATGCCTACTGCATCCGCAGCCTATGGAAGGATGCTGACAGCAGGAGCCCTGATGGGGTCCATGCTTAAAGGCGCACAGGACTCCGTTACCCTCCAGATCAATGGCGGAGGGGTATCAGGCGGTGTCCTGGTTACAGGAAGAGCGGGAGGAAGGGTAAAAGGCTATATCGTCAATCCTGACGCAGATCTTCCGCAGAACGCTCAGGGTAAACTGGATGTCTCGGAAATTATCGGTATAGACGGTAAATTCACAGTCATCACAGACCTAGGCATGAAAGAGCCTTATGTCAGCTCCACACCGATCTATACAGGTGAAATCGCTGAGGATCTGGCTTATTTCTATACCGTATCGGAACAGACACCATCAGCTGTAGCGCTTGGTGTGCTGGTGGATGTGGACGGATCGATACAGAAAGCCGGTGGATTCATCATCCAGATGCTTCCGGGAGCGGATGAGATGCTGGCCGATCTCATCACCTATCGCCTGGAAGAAATCCCAAGCCTGACCACTTTTCTTCGCGACGGAAATTCCATTGTGGAAATCATCCAGTACATCTTTGAGGGAATGGATCTCAACATCTTAAGTGAGGGTACTCCAGAACTTTATTGCGACTGTACTCGGGAAAGAGTGGAGAAAGCGCTCATTTCAATCGGTGAACAGGATCTTCAGCATCTCTATGACGACAACAAGTCCGAAGAGCTGATCTGCCACTTCTGCAACACCAAATACGATTTCACACATGAGGACATCGGCAGACTGCTTAAAGAAATCAGAAGCTGATCGTGAGGAAGGGAACATTATGTTCCTTTTTTCATGTCTCAGAAATCCTGAGACATGACGGTTTTTGAAAAACCGTCATCTTTAGGATTTTGTAATCGTTTGAAATTGATGCACCATAACAATATACAGTGAAAATCTTCATAAACACTTGATTTATAAGGCAAATTCTGTTTTAATAATCTTTGTGTTCAGAAATAAGGAGGACTAATAATAATGAATAAAGCACAGTTAGTTACAAAGATTGCAGAAAAGACAAACTTCACTAAGAAAGACTCAGAAAAGGTGCTCAAAGCCACCATCGAAAGTATCGTAGAAGCCCTGACAGACGGGGACAAGGTTCAGCTTTCAGGTTTTGGTACATTTGAAGTAAAGAACAGAAAAGCAAGAGTTGGCAGAAACCCAAAGACAAATGAAGAAATTCAGATTCCAGAATTCAAGCAGCCGGCTTTCAGAGCAGGAAAAGATCTTAAAGAAATCATCAACGAATAATTTTAAATAGAGAAATCTTATTTATTATCAGATAAAAAAAGAACAGCAGAAGCTGTTCTTTTTTTGCTTTATTGCCTGTCATCAGGGATTTATTTGTCTCTTTTGAAGTATGTGGTATGGAGAAGTTTATGTGCAAGTTCTCCGCCGGGCTTTCCAAGGAAGTTCGCGTAGAGATCCTGAATGGATTTGTTCTCGTGCGACATTCTGATTTTCTGATTGCTGTCGATGGCATATACGCCTGCAGCTCTTTTCTTCAGGATTTCCAGATCCCCATGATGATATGGCTGTCCACCGCCGCCTATACAGCCTCCAGGACAGGCCATGATTTCTATGGCATGATAGTTGCTCTTTCCCTGTCTGATGCTTTCCAGAAGGGTTCTCGCGTTGCCTAGACCATTTGCAATGGCGATGTTCAGTGAAAGCTCTCCAATCTGTACCGTTGCTTCTCTTAGTCCTGCCATTCCTCTCACTTCAGTGAAGTCGATTTTGTCGATGGCACCGCCGCTGAGCTGAACTGAAGCAGTTCTGAGTGCCGCTTCGATGACACCACCGGTGGTACCGAAAATCTGAGCAGCTCCTGTAGATTCTCCGAGAGGATTGTCGTACTCTTCGTCATCAAGAAGAAGGAAGTTGATGCCTGCTTCTTTGATCATTCTGCCAAGCTCTCTGGTGGTAATGACGATATCCACGTCCTTGACCCCGCCATACTCAAGTTCCGGTCTTTCCGCTTCATACTTTTTCGCAACGCAAGGCATAACCGATACGACAATCATATCTTCTTCTCGAATGCCCATTTTTTCTGCAAAGTAGTGCTTTGTTATTGCACCGAACATTTCATGAGGAGATTTGCAGGTGGAAGGAATATCCAGAAGGTCAGGGAACTGATGCTCGAAGAACTTCACCCACGCAGGGCAGCAGCTGGTCAGAATCGGAAGCTTCTCGTTCTTCGTGATTCTGTCGATCATCTCATGCGCTTCTTCCATAATGGTCAGATCCGCAGCAAAGTTTGTGTCGAAAACATAGTCAAATCCAAGGTTTCTTAAAGCAGAGACCATTCTGCCTGTAACAACGGTTCCAGGTTCGAGACCAAAGAGTTCACCTAGTGCTACTCTTACTGCCGGTGCAACCTGCACGACTACAGTCTTTGTTTTGTCTTCAAGCACTCTCCATACCTTCGGCACGTTGTCAATTTCCACTAGTGCTCCGGTAGGACATACAGCAACGCATTGTCCGCAGAATGTGCATGTGGTCTCTCCGAGCGGATTGTGGAAAGCGGGACCGACGACAGTATCAAACCCTCTGTCGAGTCCTGATAGTGCATGTACAGTCTGTACATCATTGCACATGGTCTCGCATCTTCTGCATAGAATACATTTGGTTGAATCTCTGTAGATGGCTTTTGATGACATATCCACTGGGAATACGGACATTTCGCCTTCATAGCGGATCTGTTTTACACCCAGATCATGGGAGATTGACTGCAGCTCGCATTCCTGATTCTTCAGGCAGACAAGGCAGTCCTTGGGATGATCGGATATGAGCAGTTCCACCATGGTTCTTCTTGCTCTGATCGCTCTCAGTGAATCGGTTTTGATTTTCATTCCTTCATACACTGGCGTAGAGCAGGATGGGGCAAGATTTTTTCTGCCTTCCACTTCGACCACACAGGCTCTGCACGATGCCACTTTGTTGATCATTTTGATGTTGTGGAGGTCAAGATGGCAGAGGGTAGGGATCTTTATATTCAGCGTTTCAGCTGCCTGGAGAATCGTAAAATTTTCAGGCACCTGGATTTCTTTATTGTTGATTGTTAAAGTTACCATTTTTATTCCTCCTATACAATTTGAACAGCCTTGATCGGCTTAACTGGACATGTTGTGTAGCAGGAACCGCACTTGATGCATTTTTCCTGATCGATGACATGTTTTTCTCGTACCTTGCCCGCAATAGCATCAGTAGGGCATACTCTAGCACACTTTGTGCATCCGATACACGCATCGGAAATGACATATCTCAGAAGTTCCTTGCAGACGCCTGAAGGACATCTCTTGTCTACGATATGCGCTCTGTATTCCTCTTCAAAGAATTTCATTGTGCTCAGGATCGGATTTGGTGCTGTCTGTCCCAGGCCGCATAATGAAGTGTCTTTGATGGTTTCGGACAGGGTATGCAGTTTTTCCAGATCTTCAATCTCGCCTTTACCCTGAGTGATTCTGTTCAGAATCTCCAGCAGACGTTTGTTGCCGATTCTGCAGGCTGTGCACTTTCCGCAGGATTCTTCGACTGTGAAATCCAGATAGAACTTGGCAATGTCCACCATACAGTTTTCTTCATCCATAACGATCATACCGCCGGAACCCATCATGGAACCGATTCTGCTCAGTGATTCATAATCAATAGGTGTGTCCAGATCCTTCTCTGTGATACAGCCGCCTGAAGGGCCACCGGTCTGAACAGCCTTGAATGCATGTCCGCCTTTGATTCCTCCGCCGATCTCATAGATGATCTCTCTTAAGGTGATGCCCATAGGCACTTCAACCAGTCCTACGTTGTTGATCTTTCCTGCAAGAGCAAATACCTTGGTGCCCTTTGAAAACTCAGTTCCGATCGAAGAATACCATTTGGGTCCTTTCTGGAAGATGATCGGAATATTTGCAAGGGTCTCAACATTGTTTACACAGGTAGGCTTTCCGAAAAGTCCAGATTCGGAAGGGTAGGGAGGCTTAGAAACCGGTTCTCCTCTATGGCCTTCGATACTCTGTATCAGTGC
>DAMDIS010000100.1:0-2938 GCA_032100885.1 Proteiniclasticum sp. | reverse complement strand
CCGCAGACAAATGCTCCGGCTCCGTATTTAATGTCAAGGTCAAAATCAAATCCAGAATTCAAGATGTTCTTACCCAGGAGATTATAAGCTTTAGCCTGTTCTATGGCTATTTTAAGTCTTTTGATGGCCAGGGGATATTCGGCTCTGATATACACTACACCTTTGCTGGCGCCGATGGCATAGCCTCCGATGGCCATTGCCTCGATGATGCTGTGCGGATCTCCTTCAAGTATGGAACGGTCCATAAATGCGCCAGGATCTCCTTCATCTGCATTGCAGACCATATATTTCTGATCACTCTTGCTTCTTAGGGTCATGCCCCATTTTGAACCAGTTGGGTAACCTCCGCCTCCACGTCCTCTAAGTCCGGACTCTTTCAGCGTGTTGACCACATCGATAGGCTGTTTGGTGGTTATGATCTCAGCAAGGGCCAGGTATCCGTCATTGGCGATATATTCTTCGATTTTCTCAGGGTCAAGAAGTCCGCAGTTTCTCAGCGCAATTCTGTTCTGCTTTCCATAGAAATCCATATGCTGCTGAGTATCAATCTTCTGGCTGGTCTTGGGATCGATATAGAGCAGTCTTTCAACTCTTCTGCCTTCAACGATATGGGAGGAGATGATCTCATCCACATCCTTTTCAGTCACTTCCGTATAGAAAACATCATCAGGGAATATCTTGACTATCGGTCCTTTCTCGCAGAAACCGAAGCATCCCGTGATATGACAGGTAGCCCTGTCCGAAAGGTTTCTCTTTTCAAGCTCATCATTGAAAATTCCCACAATCTCCTTGCTTCTTGCACTATGACATCCCGTTCCGGCACATACCAGAATTTCTCTCTTCAGACTGGCTGTATCTGTGTTTTTTCTCAGAAAGAGCAGACCCTGACCATTTTCTCTGATTCTTTTCAGATCATCTATGCTGTTTAACATATTACACCTCACATTCGCTTATGATGCGACGAACATCACCAGTTTCAACTCTTCCGTAGACTTTGTCGTTGACCATTACAACAGGAGCCAGACCGCATGCGCCTACGCATCTTAGTGAGTCAATGGTGAATATTCCGTCAATTGAGGTTTCACCGGTCTTCATTCTGAGCTGTGATTCAAATTCTCTTAGAATCTTGTCGGCACCTCGTACAAAGCAGGCAGTTCCCATACAGACGTTGATGACATTCTTTCCTCTGGGCTCAGTTGTAAAATAGGAATAGAAGCTGACAACACCATAGATCTTCGATTTCGGTACGGAAATCTTCTCGCTGATATGACCCAGAAGTTCTTCGGAAATATAGCCGAACAGATTCTGTGCATGGTGGAGGACTTCGATAAGATCTGATTCTTTCGCATTGATTTTTGCAATAAATGCATCAAGTTCCTGAATCTTTGGATTTTGTGATAAATTACACATTCATACTCTCCCCTTGTTAAATATTTGCCAAACAAAGTAATTATATATTGGAAATGCCTTATTTTCAAGCAATTTACAGTAGGGGGTGATGTAAATACACTATCGTTAAATTTTTGACAAAATAATTTCTAAATCCCCAATTGCTAAGGGATTTCTATGATAGAACCACGGTCCATAAAAAGACCGTTTCCAATGCATTCATAAGGGATTTTTTCTTCATCAAGAAATTTTTTAAGATCGTAGCCGAACTGATACCTTCTCAGATCACCGCTGATCAGAAGAATCTTCTGGCCTCCGATGTGAATGATAGAGAGGGCGCCTCCGATGAAGCCATAGTCGAACCCCTCCAAAAAGACGTTTGAATGTTTTCTGTAAAAAACTTTTTTCCCATGACTTGTCAGGATTTCCGCTATGCCTCTGTCTTCTGTGACGAAGGCATCATTTCCTACATAAGCACACGAACAGCGCGAATAACCCTGACTGGTGTGAAGGAGTGCTCTTTGAGATTGAGCAGCTGTATCCAGCAGTACGCTGTCTGTACTGTCGAGTTTATGAAGAAAGAGATCGTCAGTGATCAGGGCGTTTAACGAGATATGATGAGGGTAGGGAAGAGCAGCGGCTGATGCACCCTTTACGAGCTTCTCCGAGTAACCTGAAATTTCAGTCCACTTATCGGAAGATATATCCTTTAGTGTGATCAGCATCTGGTCAATGGATGCAAACTGAAGATCCGGGTGGCCATCCACCGCTTTGTAAAGTCCGTTCTTTCGTTCACTGGCGATGATATGGCAGCCCAGCTGATGAAGTCTGTTCAGCTCGTAATCACTGGTTCTGTAGTCTGCGATGAGGACGGGTTTATGGATGATGCTACTCAAAATAGGAGTCGCAGTCCGTGTTCATGATAAAGATGGAAACATCATCAACTCTTGTTCCTGAGAAGATATTGATTTCATCCTTCAGTATTTCTGCAAGGACATGTTTCTCTTCCAGCGATATGGGCGGGCAGGAGACAACATCGATATGGATAAAATCACCTAAGTTCGATTCCATATCCGATCTGAATTCGGACTCATAGAACATGACTCTGACTGCTTTGTCCGCCAGTGAGAATCTGCCGCCGATACGGTATACGATGCTCTCTATCAGCCTGTTCTTTCGTTCATGGCCGCTGCACCTGGGAAAATGTAGTTTTATGGTGAGCATAATGGATTCCTCCTCTTCGTTCGTAAGCTTATTATATCGTATTCTTCAATTCGGTCATACCCATAACAGGAGAATCATCCTCGAACCCAATGAAGCTTTATTTGAGGTATTTCTTCTCATCTGACATTTCAAGAAAATGCTCTAATGCTAAGTTGACGCATGCCATAAGATTGGATATAATAAAGTCAATTAAAAATTCCAGTCACGATGAACAGGACGAGTAATGGCAGGATTCTTCAAAGAGAGGGCGGACACGGCTGTAAGCCGCCTATGATGAGCGTTATGAAAACCACCTGGGAGTGTAGTACGAAGACGAGAGTATAAG
>DAMDIS010000099.1:5219-9535 GCA_032100885.1 Proteiniclasticum sp. | reverse complement strand
AGGGATAAATACGTTCATGTGCTGCATAACTTTCTTTAAAGGCGTAGTTCATTGAAGATACTACATTAAAACATTTCTCTCTAGTATGTAGAATACTCATATTGAACCTCCTTTTCATGTTATTGGATGACATGTACGTTTTATACCAGTGATTGACTTTATTGTCTTTCCTATTTCACTACTGTTATGACATTGATACGCTGGAACATACGAGGAATATCATTCTCTCCTGCAAAAGCGTTAACGGATAGAACAGTACTAAGTAGTAGGACAGTCACCAGAGTCTTTGCAATAAACTTTTTGAACATAATATTTTCCTCCTTTATACTATGGTATTGATTTTATACTCACATTATACGTCTAAATTTTCTGACTAAACCCCGAACTTCTTCGGGATTTAAGGGGTATTTTGTTCAAAAACACTTAAATCTCAATGTAAACGTGCAAACGTTCCGTTTGAGACTGCAATTCACTACTTATTCATTAAAATGTATAAAATTATGTAAATATTGCATAAATTTGAAATAACTGTAGCATGGCGCCCTGCTGTCAGGTCATTCCAGTCAATGGATAAATGAGAAAATCTCATATCACCTTTTCTCATAGGATTATTCATCATATAGAGAGAACTGCAAAAAAATAAGAACTCTTCTATCTCAAAGGGATATACTTTATAATACATATGATTTACAATAAGAACATAAGATTGAAAATGAGGGATCTGCATGTTTATCAGCTACAATTTGATACAGTTTGGAGAAAAACTGAAAGAAATCAGAAAAATCCTGGGACTCAGCCAGGTGGACATCCAGAATCTGGCCGGTGTCAGTTCTGATGCACTAAGAAGAATTGAAAAAGGAGAAGTCATTCCTAGATATGAGACCCTGGAACTTCTCTCCTCCATATATAAGGAAGACCTTCTGGAGCTTCTGAAAAGCGCCAGAGTGAACAGACTGCTCACGGAATATCATGACGAGCTGGATGATATCATCACCACATATGATGATCAGAAAATGAAGAAACTTGAGGAAGACATCAGAAAGAGCTTTACAGGAGAAAATGAATCTTCCATCGTAAACCCCAATGAAGTCATACAGTTTCTGCTGCTCATAAGAGGGGCATCACTGTACCATTCAAGATTTTCCAGCGACCATAAGGATGCAAGAAACATCCTGACCGATGCGCTTAAGCTGACCATACCCAAATTCAAACTGGTCGACTTTAAAAACTATAAATACAGCTACATCGAGCTTCGAATTCTGCTTCTTCTGTCCATACTCATCGCCGAGGATGAAGAAGTTCCCCTAAGTACAAAGATCCTCTACTTCATCCTGGACAGACTAAGAGGCAGTGTCACCGCCAAGTACCAGAATTTCCTGATCATCAAGATCTATACAAACCTCTGCTACAACTTCCACCTGGAGGACAACCACAGAAGAGTCATTAAAGTAGCCAAAGAAGGCATAGATTACTGTCTGAGCCAGGAGACCACCCATGGTCTGAATTCTCTTTATTACCGGAAAGGGATTGCGGAGTACAAGATGAGGCATAAGACTTACAAATCGTCTCTCTTCTCTGCCTTCTTCATTCTGAAAATCACAGAGAAACAGGACCTTCTGGACATCTATCTGGAAGTGACAAAAGAGCAGTACGGAATTGAGATTCCCGAAGAATTCTTGAAAAGCAAATGACGCTCCAAAAGGAGCGTCATTTTTTTATGTCTTTTTCTTTTTTCTTATTTACCGGATGGACTTCTGTCAGTCCAGATAGGTGTCATTGTCTCTTTCTTTATTCACGATCTCATTTTTCAGATCTACGTCAATCTCGGACCTGCCGAAGTAGTCTCCAGTGATGATGAGATTTGAAATGAGCGGTGCATTCGCGAGGTGTTCGCGGTCGTGAGGTTCTCCAAGGATCTCTCCTGTTGCAAGGATAACCGAACCTTCTCCTTCTCTTAGAAGATTGCTGCCCATGACCTTGTCCGCATAGAGTTCTTCATCAACTCCAAGCATATATAGAAGAGTAGGAAGCATATCCACCTGTCCGCCTAAAGTATCGATACTGATGGGTTCCATGCCTGGTACATGGATGAAGAAAGGTACTTTCTTTTCATTGTCGGGTAAATCGGATTCGTGGTACTTATGGATACCTTCATGGTCGCCAAATACCACTATGGCTGTATTCTCCAGTTCTCCTCTTTTTTCCAGTTCTTCATAGAACTTGCCGAGATGATAGTCTGTGTAATGAATACTCTCAAGATATCCAGCATCATTGTTCTCGCCTTCCGGGATACCCAGATATCTGTGTTCTTCTTCTATGGTGAAAGGGGTATGGGAAGTAACGGTCATGACATAGGAGTAATAGGGAGACTCTGCTTTACCGATCTCTTTAAGAGACTGCTTGAAGAGCGATTCATCCAGGATCCCAAGACCGCTGTACCGTTTATCTTCAAATAATTCTTCGTCGATATATCTGTCGATTCCGATATTGGGGTAGACAATGTCTCTGTTCCAGAACTCTGCCATATCCCCGTGGATCGCCATGGTTTCATATCCACTTTTCTTCAGAAGTTTCGGCAGTGCAAAGTATTCATTCTCGCCGTAGCTCATAAACGCACTACCCTTTTGTGTTGGGTAAAGGCCTGTATTAAACATGAGCTCAGCATCGGAACTTACGCCTTCCTGAGTCTGTTCTTTAACATTACTGAAGCTGATTCCGTTTTTCATCAGTTTATTGATATTGGGTGTGATTTCTTTACCTTCAAACTCATAATCGAGTGCAAAGCTCTCAAGTGATTCAAAATGAACGACGATGATATTTTTTCCTTTAAGCACACCTTGAAGATCTTTGTACTGCTCATCAACATTAAAATGAGACTCGTTCATATTGAACCATCCTCTTATAGAAGCCAGTTCGTCTTCGTCAAGACTTTTCACCCGGTCCACCACATAGGAAGCCATATTAATCATGTGGTTACCTACAGGCGAGAGCATCAGTGCATGATTTTCGTAGTTTTCTATACCCACTGTCCTTCTTACTGTAAACATCTGTGTGAGCATGACAATGAAGCTCATGGCAAATGCTGTTCCGAAAAGCATTATCCTTTTCAGCATCGCTTCCTGTCCTTTTGTAAGTAAGGATTTATCGATCACCTTCTTGCTTCTGAAGAGCATAAAGAGCCATACAGGCAGGTCGAGAAAAACAAGGAAGTTAAGATTCATGAAGTATTCACTCGTACTTGCAGCAAACTCAGCACTGATGTTTTTCAGATACAGAACATATAGACTGAACAATCTGTTCAGACCATCAAAATAGGTCATGTCTGCATAGAAAAGGAATGAGTAGAATACATTCACTGCGAAAAAGTAGAACAGTTTCTTTCTTCCCTCAAAGAGGAAGGAGAACGAGACGATTACACTTATCGGCGCAAGGCTCAGTAAGCTCATGATCAGCACCCTCGGGCTCGCATCATACAATGTGACCAGAAGGAACAGGGATTTCATATAAAGTATCCCTACCATCAGCAGTGGAAGTACCCATTTGTTTAATGTCAGTTTTTTAATCAGTCGATTCATTTTCCTCACCTCGTGCATACTGCACCTATTATCTTACCTTTGCCTACATCATAACAAAATAAATCATGAATATTGTGTTTTCGACTCATGTTTAAGAATAGCTTCATGTCACCTTAAGCATTCGGAAACAATGTTCATAATTTTTACAGAATCGATTCAAGAGTCACATTTAAAGTTCAAATTTCTAACTTTCTGTGAACCTGAAAACCCTTTGTTCTGAGCGCATATATTGATATATAATAAGTCTTAACAGCTACATATATTTTTCTAGCTAATCTATAATACCATACTGAAATCATATTAAAAGAAAAAAAGTCTTAAATTTAAATAAAAATAATGGTCTAAATACTCTAACGGTTATAGGGGGGATGATTTTGGGGATATTCAGAAAAAGACCGCTTAATAAGGAATCATATCTTACATTCATCACGGAGTATAAATCCATCATGTTCAAAATCGCATACGGATACCTTTCATCAGAAGCCGATGCCATGGAAGCAGTGGATGAGGCGGTATACCTCGGGTATGCCAACATGAAGCAGCTGAAGGAGCCGGAGTATTTAAAAACCTGGCTTACAAGGATTCTCATCAATGAATGTCATAAAATCTTAAGAAGCAGAAAAAGAGTCATCGTTTCCGGAGAAGTTCCTGAAACCAGATCAGATGACACAAGAATCTCCATGTCCCTAAGATCAGCGGTGGAAGAACTCCCCGAAGCTCTTAAGGAGATCATCATCCTCC
>DAMDIS010000099.1:2715-5207 GCA_032100885.1 Proteiniclasticum sp. | reverse complement strand
GTAAAAGACACTGCGGCTTTTCTTGATCTTCCTCAGGGCACTGTAGCCACCAGAACAAAGAAGGCCCTTGAACTTCTGAAGGAAGATCTCATCTCCATGGAAGGAGGAATTCGCCATGAATCCATATGAAGAAAACCTTAAGAATCTGATCGAAGATCATATCACTGAACCCACTGAACTTTCTGGTGTTGAAGACCGCTTTGACAAACGGTTCAGAAAAGAAAGAAGAAATTCTCGTATAAAAATCAGCTCTGCCGTGACAAGCCTTCTTGTGCTCTTCATGTTCATCACAGCAAATACCGATATGGCATGGGCGGAAAGTCTAAGGAAGATTCCTGTGCTCAAAGAGCTTTTCACCAGTATGATGTTCAGTTCAAACTATGAAGATCAAATTGAAGAACTGGGGCTGGTCTCTGACGATGGAGAACATCAGCTTTTTCTTCAATATGCCTTATCGGATGATAAAAAGATATCGCTATATCTTCAATTCCCTGAATACATAAAGCTGGAAGGATATGACAGGCTTGTAGTGACTGTTCTCAATGTTTACGACATAAATACCAATGAAGACTATACATCCGCCTTCCTTCCTGAAAACAGCGCTTATCCTGATTATTTTGAACATAACTATCTTAGCCTCTTCGGATTGCTGCCTCCAGGTCCAGAAATGCATTTTCCTGATGAAATGGGCTTTATACTCTCTGCATCAATCGAACATAGAGAGTTCAGCTCTACTCACGGTATGAAACTTATTAGTACAGAAGATTTAGGGGAGTTTTCCTTTGAAACTTCTCTCCAGAAGATGTCTAGGACAAAGAACAATGAAATCAATAAAACACTGACGCTTTCTGGAAACAGACTGCACTTAAATTCCATCGAAAGAAGTCCACTTTCAACAAATCTTATTATCACAGAAGACCCTGACAATACACATCGGATTACAGGTTTTGAAGGTATGTTTGTTGATGCTGAAACAGGTGCTGTAATCACTGACGATTTATCCTCTATCATGTATGATAAGGATTTTCGTATTCATAGTATAGCTTTGGGTTCTCAGTCCATGAGATCTGGAGCATACGCTGCAGATCTCATAATTACAGGTGTATACCTTCTGGACAAGCAAGCGGAATACATTACTGTAGATTTTGAACAGAAGACAATGAGTCCTAGCATTGAAGGAATAAAGTTGTCCATGGTCAGCTCCGGAAAAAAGTCTCTTTTAACTTTCCTCATAGAGAAAAATGACCCATACAGTTCTCCTTTTCATTTCAAGTACAAAACTCAAGAAGGCGAATACAAGTACCTCCCTCACGGTTCTTATAGTGGCGGTGGAAGCGAAAACACTACAGTATCCTATGTCTTCGAGGAAGAAATCCATGGTACAATCACATTAAGATTACATGGACAGAACAATAATCACTTAATACCCTTGAAAGAACCCATAGGGACCGTAATTGATGTCCCTGAAGCATTTGAACCTACTCCCTAATAAACCTAAAAGGATGTGGAATAATGTTCAATTTTGATCAGAACAGACATGTCGCCAACAGAGTCGGCCAGGAAGTGGAAATCAAAGAACAGGCCAGAAAAGAGAAGAACAGGCTGGAAATTCCGGATGAGAAAGCCAGAGACAATGAAGATTTTTCCTATAAAGCTCAGAAGAGAAAAAGACTCTGGAGAAACATCAGCGGCATCTTTGCAATTCTCGCCGTTTTATATGTTATCTACTGGTTCGCCATGAATCTTTTCGGTTAATTCACACCGCAAAGATTCGCTTATTAGAGCTAAACATTAGATACACTTCGAAGGTGTATCTTTTGTTTGATCAAGAAACACACAATTTAGAAAAGGCTCTGTATAAAATGGATACTGCGTCAAATCTGTTATTTATGTATATGTAAACATAGAGGAGGAACGATTTGAAACTCAAAAAGCATTTCATCCTGATCTTAATAATCATAACTATTTCAAGTGTTTCTGCATGCAAAGATGATGATCAGGCATTATACAGTCGAAACATAGTTGTTGATGGTACGGTGTTACCATTTTACGAAAGTTCACTGACCTATAATGCTGAATCTGAGGAGCAGATAAGAAGTCAGCTTTATTCGATTCTGAATGCGCATATCTCAAAATTTCCAGGAAATAGTAGTGATTATATCATTGTGAACCATGATGGAGAAAATCTCACTGAAGATTTTCTTGTTGATCAATTACCTTCCCATATGGAAATGCAGGATATGATAAAGAGAATCAAAGAAGATGGGTATCTTGTAGTAAACAAGAAACACTTCAGAGTAACCACCATCGAAAAAGAGATCGAAGCGCTTTTTGATGGGAAACGCCAGGTATTTCCTGAAACACTGGATAAAATAATTGAAGACAATATGGATGCTTACGAAAGTAAAGACTATGAAGCGATTAATCAGTATCTTAGGAAGAATAATATAAAAGTCTGGGATGTAATAAACAATTGATGATATAGTTTATGA
>DAMDIS010000099.1:725-2705 GCA_032100885.1 Proteiniclasticum sp. | reverse complement strand
ACGAAACCATTATACTGATTCACAGAGGAGAAAATCGATGAAATATAAACAAAGCATTATATTAATATTAATGATCATCAGCATAATAATCGTTTCAGGATGTAAAAACGCAGAACAAACATTCTACAACCGAAATATAGTTGTAGATGGTACTGTACTTCCAATTTATGAGAGCTCACTAACCTATAATGCAGAACCAGATGAACAGATTCGAAGTAAGTTGTATTCAGTTATTAATGAAACACTCGCAAATCTTCCAGGAAGTATAGAATATGTCATCGTAACCCATGATGGAAAAGATTTGACAGATGAATTTCTAATCGAAAAATCTCCTTCACATAATGAGATGCAGGACATGATAAAAAGAATCAAAGATAATGCCTATCTTGTTGTAAGCAAAGAGAACTATAGGGTTACAACTATTGAAAAAGAAATAAAGGCTCTCTTTGCCGGTGAAAGAGCTGCAATACAGCCTGAAGTACTAGAAAAGGTAATTAAAGACAACAAAGAAGCCTACGAAAACAAGGACTATGCATCAATAAATCAGTATCTTAGTAAGAATAATATTAAAATCTATGAGAAATGGGATCTAAATAACTGATGAGCTAAAGCATCAATACTTTTGGGGAGGGCAACCAATGAAAATGATACTATCTGAGATCATTGAATCCGCTTTATTTTTTATCATTTTAGTACTTGCGGTTTATGTATTGCAATATTTCAATATTGATTTCAATTTCTTCTATGTTGTATTTGGGTTGCTTGTAATGTGGACTACTGCCAGAGTCTTTATGAGAAGAAGAAAATCCCAAAAAATGCATACTAACAATTAAAGTTGTATTCTAACATACGATGAGCTGAATGCAATTTCTTCAGGCTGACATATTATAGTCGACCGTTCCAGTATATCGTGATATATTGGAAGTGTGATAAAAACACATAATTTAACCATACTGAGTATACTGGATGAAATTTCAACTAGCGATCAGCACTGGTTACACCTCAAATTAACCAAAATCAAGGGATTCACTCGAATCCCTTTTATCATTTTCACTATTCTAAAATAATTTTAAAATAATTTCCATAACTGAAATGAAAATCACCACTTGAACACTCTAATAGGTAAAGGGGGCGAAAAATGGGTTGCTTTTCTCAAAAAGGAATAGATAAAGAAGAATACATCAGGCTCATTGAAGAGCACAGAGAAGCCATGTACCGCATCGCCTACGGCTACCTCGGGAATGAAGCGCTTGCCCTTGAAGCCATAGATGAAGCGGTATATCTTGGGTATGCCGGCAGAAAATCCGTAAGAGAGCCTGAATATGCCAAGACATGGCTTACAAGGATCCTCATGAACGAGTGCTGCCGTATGCTGAAAAAAAGAAGTTCACTTACTTTCTACGAAACCCCTCCAAATATCGAGGATGAAACCTCTGAAACCATATCCCTACCCACAAAAATCGCCATCCAGTCCCTATCTGAGGAACTGATGCAAGTCATTATTTTAAGATATTTTGCAGACATGACCATCAAAGAAACTGCAGCTTTTCTGGATGTACCAGAAGGCACAGTATCAACCAGAGCCAGAAAGGCCCTTTCAGTACTGCGCATAGAACTCATGGACGAGGAAGGAGGAAATTTGAATGAAGAAAAGTCATGAACGCTGGAATGAATATCAGGCTGCTTCCTCCGAATACCCGGAAGAGCTCTATAAAACCTCAGAAAGACTGGAAAAGCGTATAAAAAAAGAATCACGAAAGAAGAAATTCCTCTTTACTACGATTCCTACAGCAGCAGCTGCAATGCTCTTTGTGATCCTCGTTAATACAAGCATTGTTTTTGCAAGGACAGTTTCAGAGATTCCACTCCTGTCGAAAATATCGGAACTGGTCATGTACAATGAATCACTAAAAAGCGCCGTGGAAAACCGAAACATTCAGTACGTGAATTTAAAGGCAGTAAATGATGGGATCGAGCTGA
>DAMDIS010000099.1:0-715 GCA_032100885.1 Proteiniclasticum sp. | reverse complement strand
CGCAATCTTGTGCTCTTCCTTGAAATGCCTGATCTCGAAACCGCAGATAACGAATTCTACGATGTCAGCATAGATCATCTGACGGATCTTTCCAACGGGAACTATATAACAGGCGGATTCTTCAGCTATGGAGGCACCTATACTGAAGGGCAGGATTCTCTTCTGAAACTGCAGCTCGAAATTATTGAAAGCAGTTTTCCTGGACAGAAGACGATTGAAGAGCTCCCTAAAAACTTTGAGCTCTCTGTTTCCCTCAGAAAGCTGCAGAGCACTCCAGGAAAGTATGGAGCAGAAAACCATAAACTTCTTGCCTTGGATTCGTATAAGTTCACCCTTAATCTGGATGATTTCAAGGCACCCGTCATATATCCGCTAAATAAAGAAGTGACCATAGAAGGGCAGAAGGTTCTGTTCAAGGAAATGATCAGTTATCCGGTACGTTCGGAAATCATCTTCGAGTTTCCTGAAGAGAACACTCATGATCTGGAACTTCGCCTTTCCCTAGTTGAAGATGGCATAAAGTCATCACTCGGTAGCTATGCTTATATTCAGAAACACTATGATGGAGTCAGAAGACAGACCATCCACATCACAAGCGACTACTTCAATCCTCCCAAATCTCGAAGCATAAGCATAGACCGATATGCCATAAAACCAAAAAACGTGGATATCAGAACCAGTATCGATATGAACAAAAAGACCATGAGTCCTGAAA
>DAMDIS010000098.1:7449-9795 GCA_032100885.1 Proteiniclasticum sp. | reverse complement strand
ATGATCTGAATTTTAGAGATATAGAAACAGTTTTTCATGATAGAGCAAATATCACAATATTGATGATAAATATATGTTAAACAAATATGAGAAAATTCAGTCATATTATTAATCAGGGGGGTAAAGTATCATGGGGAAATTATCTAAAGAATGGTCCTGCGGCGAAGATGTTTCAAGAACTGTACGTTGTCACTCAAAAGTAGAGGGAAGATTCAAATCCTTCAGGAGGTCAAATGCATTCTCTACGCTGATGGTCATCATGATGATGGGCATTTTTCTGACAGCAGCAGGATGCAGCAGTGAGATACCTGATGCTAAGAAACAGCAGTTCCAGTAGTCTCTTCAGAAAGTAATGCAGAAGAAAAGGAACCTGTCAGTGAAGATCCGATTACAGAAACACAAGAGCCTGCGGAGAATATTCCTGAAGACAGCGAAGACGTTACACTGGGAGAAAAAAATGCGGCGAAAAGTGCCAGGAATTACATCAGCATCATGGCTTTCTCATACAGCGGACTGATCAAACAGCTTGAATTCGAAGGATATTCTACTGATGAAGCAACTTATGGGGTTGAGCAGACAGGAGCAAACTGGAATGAACAGGCTGCAAAGAAAGCAAAGGATTACCTGTCACTGACTGCATTCTCCTACAGCGGTCTTGTAAATCAGCTGGAGTTTGAAGGATACACAAATGAAGAAGCCGTTTATGGTGCTGATCAGACAGGTGCCGACTGGAATGAACAGGCAGCAAAGAAGGCTCAGGACTATCTGGACTTATCCTCATTTTCGAGATCAGAGTTAAAGGCTCAGCTTGAGTTTGAGGGCTTTACAAGTCAGGAAGCAGAATTTGGTGTCACCGCTGTGGGATACTAGATTTTATACATAACTACATGAGACAGTGATGAGCCCGAACAGAAGTTTCGGGCTTTATCATGTCATGAACGCGCTTAGTAAGGTTCAAGTATCCGTCAGAGTCAGTTCTCAGGTTGTAAATAAAAAAGATTCATGCTACATTCAAAATAAGATTCAATGTAAGTGTAATGCTTATTTCTTTGTTTCTGTCGTCACATATTTCTAAATGAGCATATAGGAGGGAAGAAGAGCATCGTTAACGGATGTGAGTGAACATCCAGGATTCAGCTCTTCGTTTAAACATGAGTAATTCAGATAATAATGAACCAAAACATCAGAGAAGAAAAAGGTACAGCGGGACACATCCGAAATCCTACAACGAAAAGTACAAAGAGCTTCAGCCGGACAAATACAAGGAGACCATCGCTAAGGTCATACAGAAAGGGAGTACACCTGCGGGCATGCATCGCTCCATCTGTGTGGATGAGATTCTGGAGTTCCTTGAGATCAGACCTGGACAAAAAGGTCTTGATGCAACCCTCGGCTATGGTGGACATACGAAAGAGATGCTGAAGTCTCTGGACGGACAGGGTCATCTTTATGCGCTTGATGTCGATCCCATAGAGCTTCCCAAGACAGAGGAGCGTCTCAGGGGGATGGGATTTGGTCCTGAAATTCTATCCTTCAGGCAGGTCAATTTTTCAGACATCGATATTGTCGCGCTGGAATCCGGACCCCTTGATTTTGTTCTGGCAGATCTTGGTGTCTCCTCCATGCAGATTGACAACCCTGAAAGAGGGTTTTCCTTCAAAGCGGATGGACCCCTGGACCTCAGACTGGATCCGCTAAAAGGAAAATCAGCAGCAGAAAGACTCAGATCCATGAGTCAGGATGAAATGGAAGGGATGTTTGTTGAGAATGCGGATGAGCCTTATGCCGATGTTATCGCACGTGCAGTGGCTCAGGAAATTAGAAGAGGTACGGACATCTCCACAACAACAGCTCTTCGTAAAGTCATCGAAGATGCTCTTGTTTTCATACCGGAAAAAATGAGGAAAGAGACGGTCAAGAAGACCTGTCAGCGATGTTTCCAGGCATTACGGATCGACGTGAACAGCGAATATGAGGTGCTGTACGAATTCCTTGAAAAGCTTCCTGAAGTGCTTGCGCCTGGAGGAAGAGTGGCAATTCTGTCCTTCCATTCAGGCGAAGACCGCCTGGTGAAGAAATCCTTCCAGCATTACTTCCGTGAAGGGGTTTATAGTGAAGTGTCTCCCGGTCCGATCAGACCTTCTGCTGAAGAGTGCAGTACCAATAGTCGTGCCAGGTCTGCAAAACTCAGATGGGCGATAAAGGCATAACTGATATCGAAAGACAGATATAAAACTTAAAACACTTAAATGATAACCCTAGTCCTGCTGTTTATTTTCGGACTTGAGCTTGAAAAGATTACGAGCTCAAGAATTGTCATATCGCTGTATGTTTTTGCAGGTCTTG
>DAMDIS010000098.1:3622-7439 GCA_032100885.1 Proteiniclasticum sp. | reverse complement strand
GCATCAGTTCTAGGCAGATCCGATGATCTGATTGCAGGCTTCAGCGGCGGTATTTGCACTAGTTGCAGCATTTGCTGTGATGCGGCCTGAAGCTTCGATTTTCAGGTCAAAAGCCAAGATGTGGGCAGCAGCTTTATTCTTCTTCAATGCCATCACACTGATCATCAATCCTCAGATGGCTCAGAGTGCATTCGCCCATATAACAGGTATTCTGGTCGGTATCATCGTAGGGTACTGGATCAGGGCATTTAAGATTGTTTAGAGATACAGCCATAACAGCCGGAGATTTATTCTCCGGCTTTATTATTTCAGAAGTAAAAATTTAATATTACAAAATGTACGGTATAGTTGACAAAAAGTAATCTCAGATGTAGAATTCAGGTATAAGGAGATGATGCTTCTTGAAGAATAAAAAAATGAAGATTGCCCGTGTGGAATCCGATGTGTCCCAGGAGCAGCTTGCTGAAATGGTTGGCGTCACAAGGCAGACAATCAATTTAATCGAATCTGGTAACTATAATCCTAGTCTCAACTTATGTATCTCTATCTGCAAGGCTCTTAACAAGACCTTGAATGATCTGTTCTGGGAGGGATAATGATGAATACCGAAAAAATAATCAGAGAATCTAAACTGATCTTAAGAGTAACGCTCACTACCGGTCTGATTCTTCTTACTGCGGGCATTGTCTTTACTGTTTTTGACGTCAGACTCATCGAGAACAACAGGGCACTCATCGGACTATCATTAATTCCCCTTAGTGCGGCTCTTGTTTACTATCTGAAGCTTACACAGATACAGAAATCTCCCCAGAAGATGAAAGGGATTATTGTCAGCGAAAATGACGAGAGACTCAATGCAGTCAAGAATGAGGCAAATGCAAAAGCCTTCAGAATCACACAGGCTGTTCTGTTTTTAGCTTATATGGGTTATACGCTCATGGTTCCGGAGGACATCTTTGAAGCGGTTGGCTGGTGGCTTCTGCTGATCCTCCTGTTTGTCTCTTTTATCTCTCAGGGGGTACTTCTTTCCATGGCCATGAGAAGAGAAAATGCTGAAGACCGTGATGATTGAACCTCATAGGTCTAACGGTAATAAATTCAGAAAAAAACTCGAGCATTATTCTTCCAAACGCGATATGATGTAGGTTGAAATTAGACAGAGTGTCCTGAAGACTTGAAGAAGTCTTCAGGACCATTAATTGGAGGAAACAATGAAAATATCTAAAAAAGATGCCCTGCAGTGGTTTGAGTTTTTTGCCATGCTGCCCGAGGATGAAGAGCTTATGATCAGGCAGCAGGAGATTGTCTATGCGACATTTGCGCAGATTGAAGAAGCCATAGACTATCGTAACGAGCATCTAATGGCACAGATTCCAAGTCTCAAAACCCTGGAGAGCCGTACCCTTTATGTGGGCAATGATGATAAATTTCCAAGAGGCTGCAAATCCTGTCTGCTAGGTACTGGACTTAGTGCAATCAGAAAGACCAATAAATGCAACATCGAGTGCAAGTTCTGTTACAACTACGGAGAACTGGACAACATTCCTCCAGTAGGCGAGGGAATGTGGGAAATCGGCGGAACCAAGTTTTATGAGAAGGATATTGATCTTCTTCTCTCAACCTACAAGAAACCCACAGGCATCTGTTATGTATACCTTGAGCCGTTTATGGAAATCGAAAAATACTATTCCATCATCAAAAGATTTAAGGCGGCAAAGATATATCAGCATCTCTATACCAACGGTATCCTTGCCAATGAAGAGAACCTGAAGGCTCTAGGCGAGGCTGGACTTGATGAAATCAGATTCAACCTTGGCGCAGCAAACTGCTCAGACAAGGTGATCGAAAGCATTAAGACTGCCAAGAAGTATATTAAGAGTGTCGGAATCGAAACACCGATGACACCTGAATTCTTCGACGGATTTATAAAGAAGAAGGAGATGATTCTTGAAACAGGGCTTGATTTCATCAACTGTGCAGAACTTCATCTGAACGAGAACAATATCGACAATTACGAAGGGGAGAACATGTACATAGCCAGACACGGCTATATTTCTCCAATCTGGAGCAGAGAGCTTACGCTGAAATTCATGAAGATGGCAGATGAAGAAAAATGGGATATTGCAGTTCACGACTGCTCAAATCAGACTAAATTTGCAAGAAATCTGAACTTAAGCAGCAAAGAGGGTAAGTGGTTCGGCGCAAGCAGTTATGTCAGCGAGTTCTTGCGTACGCCTTTTGAAGCTTTCCTGCCGATTCTACGCGATGACAGTTTCCTGTTCGTTACCGAAGAAGAACTGCCTGCTGGGTATAAAGCCGGAGAGATGTTCTTCTAAACAGAATTAGCATAGAGCCAATGGCATAAAAATGGATAAGCTCCCTCCATGAGAGACAGTGAGAAAGAAAACACTGTCAACCAGGAAGGGAGTTTTTTTGCCCTGTCATGATTCAATAAACCGGATTTATACGATATAATAAATAGACCAGTTTATATCGACAAAGCAGTAAATTCCAGTTAATTGAATACTTACAATAGAAAGGAAATTTTTGAATGATAAAAAGACAGCTTGAGTTCAACGAGAAAAAAATATGTGGGGTCTGGCTGATCCTGATCGGTCTTGTCATCACGCTATCAACCCTGGCTGGTGGAGAGAAGCTGATCAATCCGATCATTTTTATGCTGGGGTATGGGGTAAGTTTCTATGCGGTTTACATCAATCCTACTATAGGGAAGAAGCTATCACAGGGTCCAAGCACTGATTTCCAGAACAGGATGGGGAACATAGGAGTCATCTCTCTGTTTGTACTGATGTTTCTGATTTCCGGTCCGTTCTTTCCTGCTCAGAACTGGCGGATGATCTGGACAGGTACACTCCTGGCAACAGGTCTACATTTCTTTGTTTTTTATTATGTTCATGGAATTTCAATGATTCTACTGGGCGCTATATGTGCTGTACTTGCTTCTGTAGGTATGCTGATGCCTGAGATTCCGTTTTTACTCATCGGGGCAGGAGACGGACTGATAAAAGTTCTGTTTGGCGGATATCTTCTGTTTCTGTCAAAACCCACAAGCACAGGGATACCGGTTAACAGTTAGACAGTCGTCCCATTTGAAGCTGTTTGTATAGAATAAGCAGCGGCAGAGCAGTTCAGCTGTTATCACAATTAAAAGCTCATCACGACTACTGTGATGAGCTTTTTTTGTTGGGCTCTTTGTCGTGTCAGAACAACATATACGCACGGTTCCTGCTGGTTTATGGTAAAGGACGGAATGTGAAAGTGCTGTTCATGATAATTTCAGAAGATGTGTCTTGATAGCATATTCGGCAGTACTATAATCAGAATAAGGGAACAGGAGCGGAGAACCTGCAGTCGACGCTTCACATACTCAAAGATACAGTGATGGAGGAGGTCCATTATATGATTGAAATACCTGAATCCATATGTCTTGCAAAGCAGCTGAGCGATACTTTAGTGAGGAAGAGAATAGAAGATGCCGTCTCGATGCATAGTCCTCATAAATTCGCTTTCACCTATGGAGACACTGAAAGGTATCCTGATCTCATGATTGGAAAGAGATTTTCAAAGGCAGCTGCACATGGCAGCTGGGTCACGATGACCTTTGAAGATGCTGTATTTCTGGTCAGTGAAGGATCCAGACTGTTTTTTACCACAAACAGAAGTGAACTGCCGCTAAAGCATCATATGCTCCTTAAGTTTGATGATGACAGTTATCTTGTCACAACCATACAGATGTATGGCAGTGTGATCTGTGCGAAAACGGGTGAATTCGATAATGAGTATTACCGGATCAGTC
>DAMDIS010000098.1:1482-3612 GCA_032100885.1 Proteiniclasticum sp. | reverse complement strand
GGAAAAGCCATCAGTGCTTGAGGATGCATTTGATGAATCCTATTTCAGAGGTCTGATCACGGACAGAACATCTGCCATGAGTGCAAAGGCTTTCCTGGCAACAGAGCAGAGAATACCCGGTCTTGGCACTGTATCCACCTGATCCTAAACAGAATTCATTGTTGACATCCTGTAGTGTGAACCATACTATGGATATAACGGTTGAAGTATAACCATATAATTTATTCAATATCTGAACAGAGTTATTTTGAGCAAGGAGAAGAGTATGGATATCTATGAAAAAGCGCTAAGGGTTATGAGTGAACTGTTTTCAGAAGACCGCCAGTTCGCAATGGCTACTTCAGAAGAAAATCGCCCTTCTGTTCGAATGGTCGATACTTATTATGATTCCGGTTCATTTTACGTCGTTACCTACGAACAGTCACAGAAGGTACGGGAACTTACAGAAAATCCCAGAGTATCTCTCTGCCGGGATCTATACCGGTTCGACGGAAAAGCCATAAATATCGGACATCCTTTAAAGGCTGGCAACGAAGAAATAAGGGACAAACTGATTGAGGTCTTTGCACCATGGTATTTTGCGCACAATAATGAAAATGACGATCATATGTGCTACGTCAAAGTAGAGCTTGAGACTGGTTTCTTTTACAAAGACAGAACCGGATATCGAGTGAACTTTCAGACCAGAGAAGCAGAAGAGTTTCCCTTTGAATTTGATATTCTCGCTGAACCTTAAAGGTCGGGGAACATTTCCCTGTACCAGAAAAATGTTCAATCTGAATAGAGTAACGAGGCTCTTCAGCGAGAAGCGCTCTCTTTCAGGATAATAGATTAAAGTGAAGGTGAAAGATGGATAAAAACAGGACGATATTGAAGACAGGTCTTATTATGATCACTGTGGTGATGCTTATCAGTACATTGATTGCATCAGGATTAGAGGTTAAAAGACCGGTATTTCTTCTGCAGTATAGAGAAACGAATTTCGTGGAAGACCCCGATTATAATGATGTCTTTGCGCTGAGATATATTACAGATCTCTCAGATCATTCGAGGATCTCAGCCATCTCATTCCCGGAGGCTTCTGACGTCTCATTTGCCGTTACCGATAATGTCCGAAGAGGAGATCTGCTTCATATGTGGACACAGGAGGCGGAAAAAGAAATCATCGGACGGTACAGTATTCAGACGGTACATGTTGAATTCAGCAGCAAAGAAGTTCAGCGCGATGAAATCCTTCTTACCAAAGCTGAGGTGAGCTTCGATGATGGCAGGACCGAAACCTTTGATCTTGGAAGAATGTATTTTTATCGGGAGAAGCATCAGGAAAACAGCAGTTTTAATGTAAGCAGCAGTTCAAGTTCTTCTACCGGGCATTCTTCAACAACAATGGAGATCAGAAGTGATATTGAAGTGCTTGATGTGGAATCTCCGCTGCTGGACGAAACAGATGATTTTATTGCCGTGAAACTGAACGGACTGGATTTCAGAGAGATTTCTGAGCTTCCCATTAAGAAAGGAACAAGGCTTAATGTCGAATCGTTTGTCAGCTCGCCTGAAGACATCATCAGCAGATACTCGACTTATGACTTGCGACCGAAGATGACCTACAGAGACACTGACAATCAGATCAGGGAGACCCGGATCTATAATATCTTTCATCAGAAACAGTATTTCAGTCTTACGGATATGCTCAGATACTTGAAAGCGAGAGGTGAAATCTGATGTATAATGGCTATAAAAACATCTTCAGAGGACTCATACTCATGACATTTCATGTAGACATCGGTAATCTGAGATTCTTCCCGGCATTTTTCGGTCTCTATCTCATTACTTTAGGTCTAGAAGAGCTCTATAGAGAAACAGGTCAGCTGTCCTTTAACAAAGCGAGATTGTTCTCTATGGCAGCACTACTGTTTTCATTCCTGACCAGTATATTTGGCATGATTTCAGAAGGCGCTTATGAGAGGATGATACCGCTGATCCTATGGCATACAGGGTATCAGATTCTGGAAATGGTTATGTTTTTCAAGATACTTGAAAGCTCTGTGGAGTATCTGGGGTCCAGAGACGCTGATCTTTCAGCAGATGAGCTCACAAGAAGTCAGAGAAATTATACGATTCTTTCCGTCG
>DAMDIS010000098.1:505-1472 GCA_032100885.1 Proteiniclasticum sp. | reverse complement strand
TGATTTTCTCGGTTTCCCTGATGTTCAATATATGGACACTTCTCACTATATCAAGCATCAGTTTACTCATCACGAGAATTTATCTTCTTGTCATTTTCAGCGACTTGAAAAAGAAGGCCGAACCTGTAACTGCTGAAGTGTAATTCATGATGTATGATACCATTTCATCAGGCAGTGATGCAGACTGGCTGAGCAGTCAATTAATCATGTTTGAAGATCTATACTTTTAGCAGCTGAAAAAATCCTGAAAAACACAGTCTAGTGTCTTTCAGGATTTTATTATTTTCATCAATTGCCTTAAAAATCAAGTTTCCTGATTACTGCACGATCATCGAACATGCGGTCGTCTCGGATAAATGTTGTGGTTTCACGAATATCCCACTGCATTCCATGCAGATTTCTTAAATGCTCAACGATCTCCAGGAAGGAGTAGTTCGTATTTGAATTGAGCAGGTAGGTTCCTGACGGAAGGTCAAGGGCCGCATCAACTAGAGCCTCTGCTGTATCTTCCAGGAAACTGCAGGAAGGGTACCATTTTGAGCTTGCTTCAATGAATCCTTTTTCTTTCTGAGCTTTGACCAGGAAGTCAAACATATTGTTGGAACCTGATGAAGATCCTATCTGCCACCCGAGGCGTGCGATTATGGCATGGGGATTGCCTGATCTGACAGCGTTTTCTCCTTCGATCTTATATCTGCCGTAGTCATCTTCGGCATCGGGTATGCTCTTCGCCGTATATGGTCCTGTGCCATTTTCCGAGAACACCGAGACAGATGAAGTGTAGACGAGCTTAATCTTCAGCTCTTTTGTCGCTTTTGCGATATATTCTACCCATTCCACAGGTCCTGTGGCGATATGGAAAAAAAGATCCGGCTGAAGGCTGCTGATGTATTCAAGGACGGCTTCTTCGCTGTCAATGCTGTTTTTCCTGCGGTCCCAGATATAAACCTCGATATCACGTCTCTTC
>DAMDIS010000098.1:0-494 GCA_032100885.1 Proteiniclasticum sp. | reverse complement strand
GATGTAGGGCGCAACTGTTCCGTTCATTCCTGTAATGATCGCTTTCATAGAGGTCACTCCTTCTTATTAGACTTTCATGTTTCTTATTAGTATACCAGAGTCATACCTACTGTTTACAGAGGATACGAGGTATTTGCATTTTAAACGAAAACAGTTTTTGAAAAGCTGAATATATCGGGACATATTTTGCAATATTCAATCAAATTACAATTAAAATCGATTATAATGAAGAGAATCAGTGTTAAACGATCAGGAAGACAATTATTGGGGGAATGCTAATGAGAACTTTCGACGAAGCAAAACTTAAGCGGATCACAGAAGAGGTACTGAAGAAAAAGTACATCCATGGAGCAGTGTTTCATATCACCTCCGGTGACAGAAAACAGAATATGAGCTTTGCCGCGGGTAACATGAAAACAGACAGTCCATATTATATTGCAAGCATCAATAAGCTGTTTATATCCGCTGTCATTCTGAAAATGATAGAGGAGAAG
>DAMDIS010000097.1:1328-10018 GCA_032100885.1 Proteiniclasticum sp. | reverse complement strand
AGTTCCCTGAGGCTGGCATCCAGAGCCGCGACAGGGGTATCAAGGAGAAGCTTGTCAAGGTAGGATTCTCTGCGTCCGTCTTTTGGCTCCTTGTCCTTCACGATGGTCATGAGAAGTCTGACGAAGTACTGATTAAGAGGAAGAAAGATGAGCGCGACGATGATGTTGAAGATGGTATGGGAGTTTGCGATCTGGAGCTGAATGTTTGTGCTTCCCTGAACGGTAAGCGTAAAGTATTCAATTAACCGTACAAAAAGAGGGAGAAAAGGAAGTGCGATGAGCACACCGATGAGGTTATGCAGCGCATGGGCCCAGGCTGTACGTCTGGCGTTCGTATTTCCTTTGATGGATGCGACGAGCGCGGTAACGGATGTGCCGATGTTGTCCCCAAGCATGAGGATGACAGCAGTTGTGAGGGTGATGAGCCCTGCATTGCCAAGGAGAATGACGATGCCGACAGTTGCCGCACTGCTGTGTACAAGAGCTGTGGTGACGGTTCCGATGAGAATGCCCAAAAGAACATTAGATGCATAGTGCTCGAAGAAATATCTGATGGAGGTATTGCTTTCCATGTAGGGAATCCCCTCATTGAGAATCATGAGGGCTAAAAGCATGAATCCGATGCCCATTATGGAGTGACCGGCATTCTGAAGCTTATGGGTTTTGCCTGCAATTTTCAGGATGAATCCCAGTGCGATGATCGGCAGCGACAGCTGGATGAGATTGAAGCTGAAGCTTAAGGCCATGAACTGGGCTGTGATCGTCGTTCCGATATTTGCGCCATAGATGATCCCGATGGCCTGGGAGAGCTTCATGATGCCGGAGTTCACAAAGCCGACGCTCAGGACCGATATGGCCGTACTGCTCTGAACTAATGCGGTCAGAAAGATGCCTGCAAGGAAGGCTTTCCAGAGCTTGCCTGTCAGCTTCTCAAGAATTTTCTTCATCATCTTTCCCGACATTCTTTCAAGGCCTTCACCCATCATGTCTACGCCGTACATGAGAAGGGCGGTACCGCCCATGATCTGAAAAATAAACTGCAGCATGATTACATCATCCTCTGATTTTATATTCTTCTTTGTCCTGCTTCTTAGTATCAACATAGCACTATAAGTCTGAATATTCAATTTAGTTAAGTTTTAACAAGCAAGGGAGTTTATACGGAACTTACCCAGATTCCATGAAAAAGAGAGTCATCTCATGTATAATAATAAGGTAAGTAAAATTTTGGAAGCAGGTGAAAAGGTCATGGCGTATACCGCACTTTATCGTGAATGGAGACCGAGAGTATTTAGTGATGTGATTGGTCAGGAACATATCACGACCACACTCATCAATGAAATAAAAGCCAATCGTATTGGCCATGCATATCTTTTTAGCGGAACAAGAGGAACGGGAAAAACCACCTGCGCAAAGATCATGGCAAAGGCACTGAACTGCGTGGATCTGAAAAACGGAGAACCCTGCAACGTCTGCCATATGTGTGTGAAGATTGATGCGGGCATGTCCCTTGATGTTGTGGAGCAGGATGCTGCCACAAACAACAAGGTGGATGACATCAGAGATCTCATCGACGAGGTGCAGTATCCGCCTCATGAAGGAAAGTATAAAGTCTATATCCTGGATGAGGTCCATATGCTCTCAACAGGAGCAGTCAATGCATTTTTAAAGACACTTGAGGAGCCGCCTGAGCATGTGGTGTTCATTCTTGCGACTACGGATCCTCAGAAGCTGCCGGTGACCATCCTTTCAAGATGTCAGAGGTTCGATTTCAAGAGAATCAAATATACGGAAATTTCAAAGCGGTTAAGACGTATTGCCACTGACAAGGGTGTCTATGCAGAAGACCGGTCCCTTGATCTTATCGCACGGATCTCCGATGGAGCCATGAGAGACGCGCTCTCCATCAGGCATCAGGCCATCAGTATGGGTGAGGGGAAGCTCGAATACGAGGATCTTCTCGATATGCTGGGGCTGTCGGGTCAGGAGAATCTCTTCAGGCTGTCTGAAGCCATGCTGAGCAAAAACGTCAAGGAGTCCATCAGAATCCTTGATGAGGTGGTCGATGGGGGAAAAGATCCCTACAGCTTCACAAAGGATCTCATCATGCACTTCAGAAATATTCTCGTTGCAAAGATCATGCCAAACCCTGAAGAAGTCATCGATCTGTCCAAAGAAGACATCGAAGTCATCAAGCGTCAGGGTGACATTGCATCCAATGAGGTCATCACAAGAATCATCAGAAACCTTCAGAAAGCGGAGGAGCAGGCGAAGTTCAGCAAGCAGTCGCGAATCTATCTTGAACTTGCCATCATCAGCCTCACGAAGAACGAGCTGGATTCCTCCAGCGAGTCGATGCTCGGAAGACTTTCAATCATTGAGGATTTTCTGAGACGAGGTCAATTTAAGGGAAAAGGCAGTGATGAAATAACCTCAAAGCCTCAAAATGCTCAGGTCAAGGAAGCGGTACATCAAAGAGAGAAGGCTGCAGCAGCAGAGGAGAAGCCTCATCCACTCACCGGGAAAGAAGAGCTCAAGGTGGTCAAAAATGCGGTCAGGATTGAGGAAGAAGCATTTAATGATGACTGCAAGGTAACCCTTGATCTGGTCCGAAGGAACTGGAAGGAGATCATGGAAGCCCTTAAGGCAAGAAGACAGATGATCATACAGGCATCCATTATCGTCGGTCAGCCGGTGAAATGTGATCGGGGAGTCATTGAGGTCCGGTTCACAAAGGAATATGCCTTCAGCAAGAAGAGACTGGAGAAAAAAGAGAACAGAGACATTCTTGAGGATGCTGCAGGTTCGATTTTAGGGGAACCTGTAAAATTCAGATTCACTGTGGAAGGCGAACGTGCCGAGAAAGAAGAAGAGACTGAGACAGAGAGTTTTGACGATGCCCTCAAGAAATTCGGCATCGATGTGGTGGACGAATAGAAGTTGCACCAGATGAGAAGTTATAGTACATTAAAAAAAAGATAAAATATATGGAGGTATAAAGTTATGGCAAAGGGATTCCCAGGAATGGGCGGAGGAAATATGAACAACCTGCTTAAGCAGGCGCAGAAAATGCAGAAGGATATGGAAAAGAACCAGAAGGAGCTTGAGACCAAGGAGTATGAAGCATCTGCTGGCGGCGGAGCTGTCACTGTAGTGGTTACAGGTAAGAAGAGACTACAGGATGTAAAGATCGACAAGGATGTTGTCGATCCTGAAGATGTTGAAATGCTGCAGGACCTTGTTCTGTCTGCTGTCAATGCGGCAATGCAGATGGCTGACGAGGATGCGGAAAAGGTTATGGGCAAACTCGCAGGAGGAATGCCTGGACTGTTTTAGTCACATAAGGTTAAGACATGTAGACTGCTCGCTTAATGGTGAGCATTATGGAGGAATATAAATGGATTTTTATCCAGTTGCAATTGAGAAGCTGATCGAAGAATTTGCGAAGCTTCCCAGTATCGGTAACAAGACAGCACAGAGACTTACCCTGCATGTTTTGAACCTACCTGAAGATGAGGTGCGCGAGTTTGCAGAGGCGCTCATTAAAGCAAGAGGAACAATCAAATACTGCCAGGTCTGCGGAAACTACACAGAAAAGGATCCCTGCGCAATCTGCGGGAATCCGAATCGCGATCACAACGTCATCTGCGTTGTTGAGCAGCCTAAGGACATTATGGCCATAGAGAGGGTAAGAGACTTCAATGGCGTATATCATGTGCTCCACGGCAGTTTATCGCCCATGGCAGGCAGAGGACCGGAGGACATCAAAATCAAAGAGCTTGTCAGACGAATGTCCGGAGAGATCAAAGAAGTTATTGTCGCGACGAACTCAACCATCGAGGGTGAAGCCACAGCGATGTACATCTCAAGAGTGCTTAAACCTCTGGATGTGAAGGTGACAAGAATTGCATCAGGAATGCCAGTGGGCAGTGACCTGGAATATGCAGATGAAATCACGCTTTCCAAATCATTCGAAGGCCGAAAAGAGATACTGTAAGCTGAAAAAGAGTGAAGCTATATTTAAACCATAGCTTCACTCTTATTATTTGTTTATATTCTGTTTTTCAGATCACTGAAAATATTGAGTTTGTCGCTGAAATAATGCTTGAGCTGGCTCAGCTTAAGATTACCTGCATTGTACTTTGCAATCTCTTCCATCATTTCATTTTCTGATGCTGAGAGATTTCCCGCTTTGTCTTCAGTGTAGTTAGTTAGGATCTTCTGTAGATCAGATTTAAGTGCTTCATCTTCTGTGATATCCATAAAACCGTACCCTGCGAGTCTTTCAATTACTTTTTCGACAGTCGGATTTTCGAACCTGCCGTACCAGTCAAGAAATCCTTTAAGCTGCATACTATTTTCAGAGATACCAGCTTCAGGTAGAATCATTTTTGTGGCTCCGTCTTTAGTCCACTGAAGGGTTATACTCTCCCCGACATTTCGAAACTGAGTTTTTGTGGACATATAATCTGTGTAGAAACCGATATTGATTTCTTCAACCAGATCACTTTTTAGAGACAGTACAGGGCTTTTGGATACAACACGATAACCTCTGAAAATTTTATCAAACATCATTTTAATCTATCTTCCTTCCTTTACAAAACACAAAATTCAAAACACAAATGAATACAAAAATACCTCAAGTTAAAAGTATACCCGATGTCGCCCAAAGGAAATGTGAACATTTTCGTAAAATGTAGCATACTACAAAGAGGTCACTTTGGAAGTAAGTTATCGCAACGTGTTCAAGGAATTAATTATAAATGTGAATTTTTCCAGAGGAAATATTACATCATCGTTCCTTCAGAATAATTTAAACTTTGGAGGATTTTTTAACTCTCGTTATCTAAAAAGATACAAAACCTCTTTTGTAGTTTACAAAATTAAGTTTTATAATCTTAATTAATCAAAGCAATACTACTATATATTAAGGAGGATTACTATGGCAGATAGAAGAGATGAAGACATAAATATCGAAAAGAGAAATATAGACAGGCGTGAGGAGCCAGGACGTGTAGGGTCAACATTCATCAAATACGCTGCGTATATCATTATACTGCTGATCGTACTGTACTTTATCATCACCTACATTTTACCAAGACTATAAATTAAAGATTCCTGCCAAGACATATTTGTCTTGGCATTTCTTCGGATTTTTTTCTTCGTTCTTTCTGATGTTCAGCGCAATATAGCGTTTTCATTCGAGTTAATGGCAAATATTGCTTTATCAGGATAATTCCGTGGATATTTATTATTCTTTGGCATAAACTGAATACATAAACTCCTGTTATTAAGACAGGCAAAATAATTATAAGAGGTGAAAATAGATGCAACTAAATGTTGAGAGCTTTAAGGAACTGGAAAGTAAGGGCATAAAGGTACCTCATTTTGACTATAAATCTATGGTGGAGAAGACAAAGAAAGACCCTGTATGGGTGCATTTCGGCGCAGGAAACATCTTCAGAGGGTTTATTGCCAATCTGCAGAATAAATTGCTTGAGGATGGAGTGGCAGAAAAAGGAATCATCGCTGCTGAGACATTCGACTTTGATATCATCGACAAGATCTACGATCCATATGACAACCTGACACTTCTGGTCAGCCTGAATGCTGACGGATCCACAACGAATTCTGTTGTTGCAAGTATCGCAGAAGGCATAAAGGCAAATCTGTCAGACGAGAATAATAAATCAAGACTTACGGAAATCTTCGAGAATCCAAGTCTTCAGATGATCAGTTTCACCATTACAGAAAAAGGATATGCCCTGACGAACGTCAATGGAGATGTATTCCCGTTTGTAACGAAGGATTTCGAGAATGGTCCTAAGAGTCCAAGTCATGCCATGAGTGTAGTGACTTCACTGCTTTATGCAAGATACCTAAAAGGCAAGTATCCGCTGGCTGTAGTCAGCATGGACAACTGCAGTCACAACGGAGAAAAAGTGGAAGTATCCGTTAAGAGAATTGCAAAAGAATGGCTGGACAGAGAATTTGTGGAAGCCGGATTTATCGATTACCTGAGTGATGAAAGCAAGATTTCATTCCCATGGAGCATGATCGACAAAATTACACCAAGACCTTCAGAGTCAGTGAAGAAACAGCTGGACGAACTTGGTGTGGAGTCCATGGAACCCATCGTAACTTCAAAGAACACATTTATCGCACCATATGTCAATGCAGAAGTGCCACAGTACCTAGTTGTTGAAGATAAGTTCCCTAACGGAAAACCTGCACTTGAAAAAGCAGGTGTGTACTTCACAGATAGAGACACCGTCAATCAGACAGAGACTATGAAGGTCACTACCTGCCTGAATCCGCTGCATACAGCACTTGCAGTGTACGGATGTATACTCGGATATGACAGTATTTCAGCAGAAATGAATGACAAAGAGCTTAAGGCACTGGTAGAAAAAATTGGATACGAAGAAGGAATGCCAGTTGTTGTTGATCCGAAGATCATCAGCCCAAAGAGCTTCATCAAGGAAGTCATAGAGGAAAGACTGCCAAATCCGTTTATTCCTGATACACCACAGAGAATCGCAACCGATACAAGCCAGAAGGTTGCCATCAGATTCGGTGAAACCATCAAGTCATATATGAAGAGAGATGATCTTGATTCATCGAAGCTTACTTTCATTCCCCTTGCACTTGCAGGTTGGCTGAGATATCTTCTAGGAGTCGATGACAATATGGAAAGCTTCGAACTTTCAAGCGATCCGATGCTGGAAGAAATGCAGGCTAAGCTTTCAGGAATTAAAGTAGGAGATCAGAGCTCCTACAAGGGTCAGCTTAAAGAGATCCTCTCCAATGAAGGACTCTTCGGTGTGGACCTGAATAAAGCTGGTCTTGCAGATAAGGTTGAGGAAATGTTCCTTGAGCTGATTGCAGGTAAGAATGCAGTAAGAGATACACTGAAAAAGTATTTGGCATAACTGATTAAAATGGGGACGGCATCTGCCGTCCTTGTTTTTGTGAGATTGCGAAAATGACTCAGTTTCAAGGTGTTTATCACTGTATTTTTACTGTTTTTATGTAAAATACATAGTTTATGGAAGTGGAATCTATTATAATTGTAACTGTATACAGTATGCAGCAGAAAAACAGTTCAAAGAGGAGTTTGGGTATGGATTATATTAAAGAAGTCATTAAGCTCGCAGATCTCAGTCAGAACAAGCCACTTAACGAAATTGTATTTGAAGGACTTCGAAACGCCATCATCAAAGGAATCATTCCCATCGGCGAGAGAATCAACGAGTCGGTTTACGCAGAACGTATGAATATCAGCAGGACTCCTGTAAGAGAAGCGCTCCGCCGAATACAGGAAGAAGGTCTTGTGGAGTATGTTCCGCATTTCGGAGTAGTGGTGAAGAAAATCACCATCGATGACGCCATTGAAATCTATCAGATCAGAAAAGCGCTGGATATTCTGGCTGCGCAAAATGCCATGAAAATCATGACAGAAGCGGAATTCGACCAGATGGAAGCACTACTTGAGAAAACGGATGTGGCGGATGCCAGGGGCGACTATAAGGAAGTCATCGAGCTGTCAAAACAGTTTAATGATATGATCTATGAGTTCTGCAGAATGCCCAGACTGGATGTCATCGTAAAGAAGCTCAGACAATATCTTATGCGCTTCAGAGACATCTCCCTGACGGAAAATGACCGCAGAAGAAAAGCCCTGGATGAACACTGGATGCTGTACAGGAATATGAGAAGTAAAAACTACGAGCAGGTTGCGCTCATTACATCTGAGCATCTTGACTACTCTGAAAAGTTTATATTAAAAGAAATGAGACGACTTGAAGACCAGGAACTGGAAAAAGAGAATAAAGGAAAATCATAATGAACATAGAATTTAAACAAAACAGATGGGCAGATGAAATCGCAAAACTCGCAGAAGAATCCATACTTACTGAAGCGGTACTTACGCCCAAACCAGGACTTGTTGACGCAAGGGACAGCGGTGCCCATAAGGATATGGACATCTTTACGTTCATCCGAAGCGCAGTAAGCCTACGAGCAGGATTCCATGATATGTTCCTTTCAGGATATACCGGAAACGGCAGTGAGAAAGAGCTATTAGCGAGTCTCAGACCAAAAGGGATTAATATTGAGGGTGAGATGTTTAATGCAACGAGCAATATCAATACCCACAAAGGAATCATATTTTCCATGGGGCTTCTCATTGCCTCTTCAGGAAAGTATATTAAGGCGCTCGATCATCATGAAGATAAGCTTCCAATATTCAACGTTCAAGATACGTCTGAAGTTCTGGAAATCATTAAGGTCATGACAGAAGGTATTGTAGAGCATGACTTCAGAAATATTTCCAGCAAAAAAGAACTGACTCATGGGGAAAAACTATTTATTGAACATGGATTTACAGGAATCCGGGGTGAAGCTCAGAATGGATATCCGGTTATTAGGGATATCGCAATGCCGCTTCTCAGAGAATTGGATGCTGGGAAACGGACCTATGAAGAAAGACTCTTGGAGGTGCTCCTAACACTCATGAGTAAGGTTGAAGATTCAAACATTGTCTCCAGAGGAGGCATTGAAGCACTGAACTATGTTAAAGACTGTGCGGATGAGTTTATAGCTTCAGGCGGTATGAGACAGACAGATGCCTATAAAAAACTTGATGAAATGAATGCAGATTTTATCAGGAGAAACCTCTCACCAGGAGG
>DAMDIS010000097.1:839-1300 GCA_032100885.1 Proteiniclasticum sp. | reverse complement strand
CCTTGGAAAAATGGAGAGAATAATATAAATGAAAAGAGCAGTATGGATGTTAAATTCCATGCTGCTTTCTTAATCACAATTTATTAAACTTGCTGATTCCCAGTGAGTTAGCTTTATATTCATTCATAATAAGATATAATAGAGTATATAGAATTATGCTAATAGATAAATTATCACACAGGGGAATGAGGTAAGATATGCAAGAAATATTAAAAATGAAACCCGTCTTCCAGGAAAGAATCTGGGGTGGAACAAAGCTTAAAGAATATTTCGGTTATAATACCGTCAGCGACCTGACCGGGGAATGCTGGGCGATTTCTGCGCACAAAAACGGAGACTGCATTATTGAAAACGGTGTGTACAAAGGCAGATTACTGTCTGAAGTATACAGTGAGAACAGGAAGCTCTTTAGAGGGAGTGAATCTCCGGTATTTCCTCTTCTTGTTAAAATTCTGGAGACC
>DAMDIS010000097.1:0-829 GCA_032100885.1 Proteiniclasticum sp. | reverse complement strand
CAGCGCAAGTCTTAGCGTACAGGTCCATCCTGATGATGAATATGCACTGATGAATGAGGATGAACTGGGAAAATCTGAGTGCTGGTATATCATCGCCTGCGAAAAAGACTCAGAAGTGGTCATCGGTCATCAGGCGAGGACAAAAGATGAACTGATCCGTAGGATTGACGAGGGTGAATGGGATCGCCTCCTTAATAAAATTAAAGTAGAACCTGGCGATTTTTTCTATATACCTTCCGGGACCATCCATGCTGTAGGCGAGGGAATCATTCTTCTGGAAATCCAGCAGCCATCGGATACAACATACAGAATCCATGATTATGATCGAGTGGATCAGGATGGAAAGAGAAGAGAACTCCAGATAGAGAAAGCGAAGGATGTGGCGACTGTTCTTCCTACAGATCTTGATCTGCATGTTAAGGTAAAAAAAGACAAAAGACTAACCGTAACACGGTATCTTTCAAGCATATATTTCACGGTGGAGAAATGGGAAGCAGATGGAGAAGCTGCTATACCCCTAGAAGAGTTCACTCTGGTCAGTGTAATCGGTGGCCAGGGAAAGGTGAACGGTGCTGAGGCCAGAAAAGGAGATCACTTCATTCTGACATCATTATGCAGTGAGGCGAGATTAAGTGGTAACCTTGAGATCATTGCCTGCTGGATCGATCGCATAAACTGCAGATAACCCTTAATAAAATGAAAACAATAGTAAAAGCTCTCCCCAAATTTTTGAGGAGAGCTTTGCCATATATTTTTTTAGATCATTTAGCCGAAGAAGTTAAGGAGTACACCGGCAGCAATTGCTGAACCGATGACACCGGCAACGTTA
>DAMDIS010000096.1:8588-10035 GCA_032100885.1 Proteiniclasticum sp. | reverse complement strand
GAAGCAGAGGATCTCCATCGCAAGGATCATCCTTCGAAAACCCGCCATCATCATTTTTGACGAGGCCACATCATCCCTGGACACCCTGTCCGAAAAGCTCATTCAGGAAGCCATAAAGCCTCTTCTGAGAGAAAGTGCAAGTCTTGTCATCGCCCACAGGCTATCTACCATCTATGAAGCGGATGAGATCCTTGTCATGGAAAATGGAGAAATCAGAGAAAGAGGATCTCATGAAAGTCTTCTTCACTTAGGCGGGGTCTATAAAAGTCTCTATGACATTCAGTTTGAAAGCTTGAAGGAGCTCGAAGAAGCAGTATAGAATATATTTTTGTGGTTTAATGATGTAGAGTTGGCGTATAATTTAGGATATAAACAAGGAGGTTTTTTTATGGAAGGATATGCACTGATCACAGGAGCCACATCTGGCATAGGACTTGAACTTGCACTGAACTTCGCCAGGGACCACATCAATCTGGTTCTGGTGGCCAGAACAGAAGAAAAACTTCTGGAGATTAAAGAGAAAGTGGAGACCGTCTATAAAGTCAAGGTAATCACCATACCAAAGGACCTGACTGAGGAAGATGCACCACAGGAAATATTTGAAGAACTGAAAGAAAAAAAGATCCGTGTGGATTTTCTCATCAACAATGCCGGCTTCGGAACATTCGGCCGCCTGAAAGACACCGACCTTGAAACGGAGAAGGACCTTGTGAAGCTGAATGTACTTTCGCTTCTTCAGATGAACAAGCTGTTTGTGCCGGGTATGGTTGAAAGACACTTCGGATACGTCATGAATGTGGCGTCTCTTGCAGCTTTTATGCCTGGACCTGTCATGGCGAACTACTATGCGTCTAAAGCCTATGTCCTTAGCCTGTCTGAAGCCATGCACGAGGAGCTCAGAAAAGAAGGCGTTAAAGTCTCAGCCCTTTGTCCGGGTCCCGTAAAGACAGGATTCCAGAAAAGAGCAAAAATGAAGAAGACAGATGCGGCAAAATCTTTTCTCATGGAAGCGAAAAAAGTTGCAGATGCCGGGTATATCGGACTTTGGAGAGGTAAGGCAATAGTTGTTCCAGGGACCTTTGAAAAGGCGGTTCCGGTTCTGACAAAGATCTTCCCGCGCTCGCTCATAAGAAAAGCGGCCATATTGTCACAAAAAGAATAACTGAAGTGATTAATTTGGTATAATAGCAATAGAAGAGATGCTTCCACCGGAAGACAGATTCTTTGTATGTGAGAGGTGCAGTGAGATATGGCGAATAAAGACTGGAAAACTTTTATGATTCCTTATGAGCAGGCAGTTGAAGAACTCAAAGTCAAGCTCAGAGCAATAAGAACTGAATATCGCAGAAAAAATGATTATTCTCCCATAGAATTCATCACAGGGAGAGTCAAGGAAATCTCATCTATGCTGGAAAAAGCGAACAAGTTTGAGATTCCCCATGACCGC
>DAMDIS010000096.1:8151-8578 GCA_032100885.1 Proteiniclasticum sp. | reverse complement strand
TGAAGATATAGCAGGGATAAGAATCATGTGCCAGTTTGTTGACGATATCGAGACTGTGGTCAATATCTTAAGAAGGAGAAACGACATGAAGATCCTTTATGAGAAGGACTATATCACGAACGTCAAAGCGAGCGGATACAGAAGTTATCATATGATCATTCAGTACCCTGTCAATATGGCAGGAGGAGTCGTGGATACCATAGCAGAAATTCAGATCAGAACCCTTGCCATGAATTTCTGGGCGGTTACGGAGCACAGCCTGAACTACAAGTACAAGCAGAGTATCCCGCCGCATATCAAGAGCAAGCTGAAGGAAGCTGCAGAATCGGCGTATCAGCTGGATCAGACCATGCTGGACATCAAGGATGAGATCAAAGATGCCCAGAAGCTTTTTGAAGTGAAATCTGCACTGGTCTCAGCCATAATG
>DAMDIS010000096.1:5428-8141 GCA_032100885.1 Proteiniclasticum sp. | reverse complement strand
CCTTGAGGCTTCCTGCATCTTTACGATATCCTCTATCTCATGTCCCTCGGAAAGATGCAGGAAGCCTCAAGGTTCCAGAGTCAGCTGAACAAGCTCATAGAGTATGGAGATGTTTCCGATCTCAATCAGCTTCATCAGATGGTGAAAAAAGAAATCAACCGTTTCAGATAGAATAAATAGTGATGGGCAGCCGGAGTTTATACTTCAGGCTGCCCATTTTTCACTTTGATTACATCAAATTAAATAGTATAATAGATAATATAAAATGAGAAAACGACATTGAGTCAGAGAGAGAAGATGGGAGAAATAATGGAACAAGATAAAGACCTGTTGACGGTCAGAAAAAACGGCAATGAAATCAGGCATATCACAAGTCCTTCCTTTGATGTGATGATGGAAGCAGTAAAAAAGACGCCTTCTGCAATCCAGCACATCAAAAATCCGCCTGTATCTGTGATGATCACAGCGGTTACTGGAGGCTGGAACGCGCTGCGCTTCATAAAGGATGCTCCATATGAAGTGAAGCTTGCCGCGGTCAAAAATAAAGGCTGGGCGATTCAGTACATCAAAGATCCTGAACCTGAGCTTCAGCTTGAAGCGGTAAGACGCGACTTCGACGCTGTACAGTACATCAGAGAACCTTCGTGCGAGGTTCAGATTGAAGCGGTGAAAACCTTCTGGAGCGCCCTTAAGTATGTCAAGGAGCCCTGCAGAGAAGCCAAGGTTCTGGCCATTTCAAAGAGCGAACAGGCCATCACCTATGTAGGAGACTATACAGAGGAAGAGCTGAAGAGCTACCTTCTTGCAAACATCAGAATCGTGAAGTATATCTATGATTCTCTCAATAACGAGATGCTCTATGAGGTGCTGGAAGAAAAGCTTGGTAGAGATGATGTGGCTCCAGATTACATCAGGGACTTCATGGAGCTTCAGATCCTGGATATCAACAAGGTGAATTACATCAGAGACCATGGATCAAGAAGCACAAAGCAGAAGCTCATTGATTACGTGCTCGGCAGATAGGAGATAAAACGATGAATTATAAAGAAACACTGGAAGCTGTAGAGCTTTCCCTGCTCAGCCGCGCGGTGCCGCTCATCATAGGAGAAAGCGGTATCGGAAAGACATCGCTGATCAAAGAATTTTCAAAGAAAAACGATCTGTATCTTGTGAACATTGATGCCAATCTTCTAAAGGAAGGAGAAATCGGCGGTCTGCCTATGGTTGTCGGGGGCAAGACTTTCTATGCCACCCACCACAAACTCATGGAGATCGACACCTGGCTGCAGAACAATCCCGGCAAAGTCATGCTCTTCATTGATGAAATCAACAGATGCGACCATAGTGTTCAGCAGGAACTCATGAACCTCATCCTGAACCGCGAGATCAACGGCTATAAACTGTCGGACAGAGTATTAGTTGCCGCTGCCATGAATCCAACGAGCAAAATGGACACATACAGAGAAACGGACTATCAGGTTGTGGATATGGACCCTGCCCAGGAGGACCGGTTCATCTGGTTCAATATGGATTCGGATCCTAAGGAATGGATCAGATGGGGGATGGAAGAAGGCACCATTCATGAACAGGTGCTTCAGTTCATCTCAAACTTCAGAGAGTACCTCAGCTACCGAAGCGACGACGAATATATCCAGGCAACGCCAAGAAGCTGGGAGAGAGTTTCCAGCGCACTGAAAATCTTTGAGAAGAGAAACTACGAGGACAAGACTCTTTACAACGTGGTAAAGGGTAATGTCGGTACAAAGCTTGCCCAGGAATTCATGGCATTTATCGAGGAGAACAGAAATCCTCTGATTTCACCGGATGATCTTTATGAAATGGAAGTCATCGGTCAGTTCGTCCGGGATGAAGTGGGACAGGCAAGTCACTCGAGACTGTATATACTGGCCAAGAACATGATTCTGAGGCTGCGGGAAAGAATGAGCGAAAAGAATGCGGACAGATTCTCGGAAGTGCTCAACCTCATGCCCAAGGACCTTAGGATTTCTGTCATGAAAGAGCTGAAAAGCGACTATCCTGATGTTTATCCGCTGCTTCTGAACTCTGATACTTTTATAGAAGGGTTTTTTGATTGTTATGGCAGATCTTAATTTCAACAAGGAATTTAGGGAAAAAGACCGTCTGATGGTGAAAAGAAGAGAACTTCTTTCAGACATCACCGACTATCTGGAGAAGGGACTCCTTCGTAAAGGATTCAGCAGGGATTTCTTTGAGTACATCAATGAGATTTCTTTCAGAATGCTGAACGGAGGGGAGGATTACTATGCCCTTTTTCTGGGAGATACCTTAAGGGAAATCGATCTGAATCAGGCGTTTCCGACAGCGAGTGTTCTTAAAGGGAACAAGATCCTTTTTCTGTTCAACCCCATAAGCTTTCTTTTTCTGGAAGAGAAGGAGGCCATCGCCCTCATCAAGCATGAGATCCTTCATATCCTTCTGAAGCACCATGCAAGAGAAAAGGTTTTGAAGAACAAGTACAGAAAACTTGCCATCAATCTTGCCATGGATATTTCAGTGAACCAGTACATCAATCATCTGCCCAAGTTCACGGAAAGAATCAATACGGTCAATATGCGTTTTGACATCAATCTGAAGACAGGAGAAACTCTGGAGTTTTATACGGAGGCCATCCACGATGCGATTCTAGCGCATCCGAAGGAGGCGGAGGGACTCAAGGAATCCGGTGCATTCA
>DAMDIS010000096.1:0-5418 GCA_032100885.1 Proteiniclasticum sp. | reverse complement strand
CAACTACGAGGAAGTTCATGACAGATGGGTGGAATCGGAAGACGAAGACAGCGATGAGGTAAAGGACAAACTGAGATCGACTCTTAAGATGGCATCAAGAAACGGCATTCCGGATGAAATACTCCGGATCGTCAAAGATAACATCAAGGGGGAAGTCATATGGACCGATGTCATCAGAAAAGCCCTCAAAACGCTGCCTAAGGGAAGAAAGAAGACAGTCACCCGCATGAGCAGAAGACAGCCGGAGCGTCTTGACCTTAGGGGAGAGCTGAGAAATCACATCCCGGACATCACCGTCGCCATTGATATTTCAGGAAGCATCGATGATGCTTCGATGAATGATTTTCTCAAAGAGGTTCTATCACTTAGTCATCTCTACAGCGAGTCCATCAGGATACTGGAGTGCGACAATGAAGTAAGACGTGACTATAAGATCAGATCTTTAAATGACATCAAGCCTCTTCTGAAGAGAAGAGGGGGGACAAAATTCACTCCGGTCTTCAGGCATCTTAAGGAAGAGAACATGCACAGCACTCTGCTCATCTACTTTACTGACGGACTTGGTGAGGACAGGATAGAAATCCGTCCAAGTCACTATAAAACCGTATGGGTCATCAAGGGAGACAGGATTTCCCTTAAAGACCCCATGGGTGAGGTGGTTTATCTTAAATCCACGAAGAAAGATCCCGCAAATGCCTCCTATGGCATAGAGGTCATGAGGGCACTTCTCCATGACTGGGCCAGATGAGAAAGCGATATAAAGATAAGAGCGCATACGAAATGCATGAAACGAAAAAAGACGGTGCAGATTGATTTCTGCACCGTCTTCCTATATCTGTATCTTAATTAACAGCTGCTGCACGAACCGCAGTATGACTCTGTAACCTTATTGGGTCTTAGAACCATACCTTGTCCCATGTTTTCTTCTGTTGAGAGAATCTGGAAACCTTCAAACTCATTGTAAAGCTCTGATTCAACATAAAAAGTCAAATCCTTAATGGCAATTTCCATGTCTCCATCTTTCTTATCATCAACCATGAGTCCGAATCTTGGACCGCTGCAGGCATAACCTGCAAGGCTGATTCTGATGTTGTTCTTTTCAACATTGTTTGATCTGAGAAAGTTTAAAAACTCGTCATAAGCGGCATCACTCATGGTCAGCAGTTCCTTGCTTAGTGTTTCCATTTAACGCTCTCCTTCTGTTTTAAATATTAGACGGCACATCCTGTAGCACAGGTTGAGCATCCCGCAGCTTCATCGATCTTCTTAGGTCTAAGTGACATTCCGCCACCGTAGTTCTCTTCATCTGAAAGGATAACAAATCCCTGATACTCGTCATAAAGATCCTTGGCTACGATAAAAGTGATGTCCTTAACGACTTCAACCACATCATTGTCTGTAGGATCATCCACCATCAGACCAAATCTTGGTCCGCTGCAGCCAAATCCGGCAAGTGCCAGTCTGACAATCTTAGGTTCAATTTCATTTGCCTCAAGAAGGTCAAAGAATTCCTGGTATCCAGCGTCTGAAATGTCTATCATGTTCACTAATGTATTATTCAATGTATACAACTCCTTTTAATTCTTATCAATATACTCTGATTTCCCTCTATATTATATAACATCATTGTCAAATCTTCAAATCTATTTGATTTCTTTAAGAAATAACCTGATGTAGTATACCATTATTCTAATCGATACACATTAAAAAGTGCTGAAACGTCTTGTGAAAAAAGAAAAGACGCAGAAACATCTGATGATCAGATTATTGATGCGTCAACGGGTTCAGCAGGGATCAGTTCATCATTGTAATGACTGTCAATAATATCTTTGAAGAAGGTCGCAGTTTCCAGTGTTTTTTCAGCGAAACTCTTAAGATTTGCCTTTGTCAGAAAGATCGGTGCAGCCTTTCTGATATCGTCTATGGCACGCGCATAAGCCAGAAAAAGTTCTGAATCACAGTATCTGACCATTGTCCGTTTCCTGGTGTGCAGTCTGTGTTCTCTGAAACACGCTTTTCTTATGGTGTTGCCGATTTTAATGGCAATATGATATTTCCCTGCTTCAAAATTCGTGAGCGCATCTCTTGAGGTAAAAGAATACCAGTAAAGCATATCTGTTACTTCTTTGAGGGTAGGGTCCAAATTTCCACTAAAAATCATTTATTTTATTCCTCTTTATCTTTCCGTGATATTTAAAATTATAAGTAATCTTATATACCTATGTCAACCCATCACCAAAAAGGCTGACCGTATAAGATATTGATTAAGGCGGTCTTTAGTGTACAATGGAATTGAGAGAATGTTTTGTAATCTGCTCTACCGATTAAAAGGGGAAAACCCTTGAGTCGGGGAAACTCAAGGGTTTTAACACTATATACATAATCGTATAAAAGGGGGAAATATGAAATACTCTTACGGTTCGTATTTCGAAATATGTTGTGTGTGTGTTATGTACTTATAGTAACATAGATTGGACAAAATTGAAAGTCATTCTCAATTAAAAACTTAAAACAATTTGTAAACAAAAAGAGGTGTTGTTATGAACAGGGGGAAATTTCACGAAAAAGAAGAACTGCTCAGGGTGATCTTTCTGCCCATAAGCAATCGGCTCAAGGCGGAACTGGGTTCATCACTGGTTGACGTGGTGGAAGATGATCTGCTTTTTGTCACTTTTCTGACGAATAGAGGTGAAATCAGGTTAAAGTGCAGCACCACAAGATTCATGATCACAGATTTCAGCGTAGAAGTTTCACCAAATACCATAGATTTTATCCTGCATCGCATCGCACTTTTCCTTAGGCGCAACAATATTCTCGTCATCAGTATACGAGAGGCCTCGTCCACTAAGATTCTTCAGGATTTCCTCAGAAAAAACTACAAGGACTGCATGCTGACCTCCTACGGAGAACGTTCATATCTTGAACTTAAAGTGATGGACTATATCGACAGATTCTACAAAAACCACACAGTGGATGCAGAGTGAAAAGATATGATGGATTTGTTACTTATTGATTAACAATAGGATGTATCACTTATACTTGAGATAATTTAGGGTAAAATATAACCATATGAAAATATAGGAGGAACGAAAAATGAAAATATTATCATTTGTAGCAGATATCTATGAAGATCTTGAACTCTGGTATCCGCTCATCAGACTTAAAGAAGAAGGATGGGAAGTTGATGTCGTAGCCATCGACAAGGAAAAGACCTATATCGGTAAGTACGGTCTTAAAGCTAAAGCCAACAAGACCTATGATGAAGTCAAGGCAGAAGACTATGACGGTCTTCTCATACCGGGCGGATTCGCTCCTGACACCTTAAGGATCGAGGAGGGCTGCATAAGACTTACCAAAGAGTTCAATGACCAGAACAAACCGATCGGTATGATCTGTCATGCCGGATGGGTACCTATAACAGCAGGAATACTTAAAGGCAAGACCGGAACAAGCACGAAGAAAATCAGAGCGGACCTGGAAGGGGCTGGACTTACCTGGGTAGATAAGGAAGTTGTTGTTTCAGAAAACATCATATCCTCAAGAGCCCCTGGAGACCTTCACGTCTATACCACAGCGTTCATCGATGAAGTGAACAAGTTCAAAGAGAAGAATAAATAGAACATTGAGGAGCTGATCATCATTTTGATCAGCTCCTTGAATTTCTGATCTTCTCCTTAAAACTGAGAGAAATATGAGCGTATGGAACATCAAAAAGGAGATCCCCATATATTTTGGAGATCTCCTTTTTGTTTTAACCCTTGACTACGATATTGACAAGTCTTCCTTTGATTACGATGACTTTGACAACGGTCTTGCCATCAGTTTCCTTCTGGATGGTTTCATTGGCCACTGCCATTTCCTTGATTTCATCATCAGATGCTGAGGTAGGGATCATAATCCTTTCCTTGATCTTTCCGTTGATCTGGATGACGATTTCCACCTCATCCTTGATCAGGGCTGATTCATCAAATACAGGCCATGGCTCATCAAATACAGAAGTCTCGTTTCCGAACATATGCCAGATCTCCTCTGCAAAATGAGGTGCAAATGGTGCCATGACACGGATGAAGTCTGAGTTGATCTTTGCCAGTGTCTTGTGGTTGTGCTGCTTAAGCGGAATGTACTTGATCAGTGCATTGGTCATTTCCATCATTCTCGCAATGGCTGTGTTGAACTGCATCTTTTCCGCATCTTCCGAGACACCCTTGATGGTGTTCGCATTCCAGTAGAGAAGCTCTTTGTCTTCAGGACGAAGCTCGTCTGTATTGCTTGAACTCTGAAGAATGTCTCTTATGTTATGGAAGTTTCTTTCGACTCTATCCACAAACTTCGAAACCGATCGGATTCCTTCATCAGACCAGGCTCCGCCTTCTGAATAGGAGAAACCGAACATGAGATACATTCTGAATACATCGGATCCGTACTGCGTGATGTATTCATCAGGGGATATGGTGTTTCCTTTGGACTTGCTCATCTTCTGGCCATCAGGTCCGAGAATCAGGCCCTGATGGGTAAGGGACTTGAATGGCTCGTCAAATGAAAGATAGCCCATGTCTCTTAACGCTTTGGTGATGAATCTTGCATAGAGCAGATGCATGACCGCATGTTCAGGACCACCCACGTACTTGTCCACAGGCAGCATCTTGTCGATCTTTGCCTTGTCGAATGGTTCATCGGTATTTTTGTTGTCCACATATCTCAGGTAATACCAGGATGAACAGACGAAGGTATCAAGAGTGTCGGCTTCACGCTGCGCGTGTCCGCCGCACTTTGGACAGGTGGTGTTCAGGAAGCTTTCGCTCTTAGCAAGCGGGCTCTTTCCGTCTGGTGCAAATTCCACATCATAAGGAAGTTCCACTGGTAGATCCTTCTCTTCCACCACAACTTCTCCGCATTTGTCGCAGTAGACGATCGGGATTGGAGCACCCCAGTATCTCTGCCTTGAAACCAGCCAGTCGCGCAGTCTGTAATTGACTTTGAGCGCTCCGCTGTTTCTTTCTTCAAGCCATGCGGTGACCTTTTCCTTGGCTTCATCTCCTGAAAGACCGTCAAAGTCTCCGGAGTTGACCATTTTACCGATTTCGGTAAAGGGAAGTTCCTTTCCGCCTTCGATGACTCTTTCTATGGGCAGGTCATACTTCTTTGCAAATTCGAAGTCTCTCTCATCATGGGCTGGTACAGCCATGACGATTCCGGTTCCGTAGGTGTTCAGTACATAGTCACCGACCCAGATCGGAATCACTCTTCCGTTTATGGGGTTGACTGCATAGGAACCTGTGAAGACTCCGGTTTTCTCACGGGACAGAGACTGTCTGTCGATATCGCTCTGCATTTTTGCAGCTTCGATATAAGCTTCCACTTCCTCTTTATGCTCTTCTGTGGTCAGCTCGGCAACCATGGCGTTTTCAGGGGCAAACA
>DAMDIS010000095.1:798-10266 GCA_032100885.1 Proteiniclasticum sp. | reverse complement strand
TCCTCCACAATTGGTGCAAGAACAACAACAGAGATGAAAAGCAGAATAAGCTCCATCCTGTTGGTCTGAAAACTGATTCCTTCCATGAGCTCCGCCGCTTCCATATAGGATTCATAAAGTCCAGGCAGAAAGTTCTGAAGGATCAGAACATAAATAAACGTGACAAGTCCTCCTACCAGGAAAGGTAAGAATGCAAGATGAACCGGTTTCTTTTCCTCACCGCCATCCATGAGAATCTTTCTTTCGGTTCTGGTTAGACCAAAGTAGTAAAATGCGATAAACATCAGGACATAAAAAAGAATCTGGATATAATATATGGAGTAGCCTGTGGTATCATTAAAAGCGACCGCTACAGCACTGAAAATGAGCAGTGCAAAAACTGCGAACAGCATCAGAATAAATTTGGAGATACTGAGCTTTTCAAATTTCAAAGTCATGATTTCCCTCCTGCAAAACTATTTGATTTTTCATATTTATATGAATTATCGATATGTTCTTAGTATACCAAAATCAGTAATAAAAACATAATTTTTATATGAAAAATCTCCATACTTCATCAGCATGGAGATTTGTTTCATATTCTAAACATTAAATCTGAAATTGACCACATCACCTTCACGCATGATGTACTCTTTGCCTTCAATTCTGTAAAGTCCTTTTTCCTTGGCATGGGCTTCGGAACCAGATTCCATGAGGGCATCAAAGGAAATCACTTCCGCTCTGATAAATCCTCTCTGTATATCTGAATGGATCTTACCTGCAGCAACAGGCGCTTTAGTTCCAACCTTGATTGTCCAGGCTCTGACTTCCTGTGGACCTGCCGTCAGGAAACTCATCAGACCCAGCAGTCTGTAGCTCTCTCTGATCAGACGATCAAGCCCGGTCTCACTGATGCCGTATTCTGCGAGCATTTCCAGTTTTTCATCATCCTCCAGTCCTGAGAGTTCTTCTTCCAGTCTTGCACATATAGTCACGATACCCGCATTTTCATCTTTGATGTAGTCTCTTACTCTCTGCACAAGCTCATTCTCTTCCCCGGAAATCAGATTTTCTTCAGAGATATTTGCAGCATAGAGCACATCTTTCGATGTCAGAAGAAAGAGACTTCTTATGATTTCTTTCTCATCTTCAGTTGCATCAAATGTTCTGACAGCTTTGCCTGCTTCCAGATGTGCTTTTATTCTTTCCATAAGATCATATTCAGCCTGAGCTGTCTTGTCTCCTGAGCGCTTAAGTTTCTGCGCCTTATCCATACGTTTCTCCAGTGTTTCCAGATCCGAAAAGATCAGTTCGAGATTAATCGTTTCGATATCTCTTATGGGATCGACACTTCCCTCCACGTGCACGATGTTGTCATTTTCAAAACATCTCACCACATGGACGATGGCTTCAACTTCTCTGATGTGGCTCAGGAACTTGTTGCCTAATCCTTCCCCCTGAGAAGCGCCTTTGACAAGACCTGCGATATCATAGAATTCAACATTGGCAAAAACCTTTTTCTTTGAGTTATAAAGTTTCTCCAGATGGTCTAGTCTCTCATCAGGCACGGCAACGACACCGACATTCGGTTCAATGGTTGCAAAAGGATAATTTGCCGCTTCTACCCCGGCCTTTGTTATTGCGTTAAATAATGTACTTTTCCCTACGTTGGGAAGTCCAACTATTCCTAATTTCATTCTTATTCCTCACTTTTCATTCATCTACATCTAATCAATTATACAGATGAATGGATAATTTATCAAGGAATTGACAGTTAAATAATCCAGCGATGTCTCTACAGACACCTAGGCTTCGTTTTCGAATCAGACAATCTCAGACAAACCGCGGTGAAAGTGCAGTCTTAAAACTGTTCTGTACGGATATATGTCCTGGACTAAAATTACGATGACATGGAGTAAAGGCTATTTCAGAAGCTTATACCACTCATCATTGCCAACTGTCCTATATTTTTTCATCCCGCATTTTTCAAGAACACGTCGGGAACCGATGTTTCTTTTATCAACTTCTGCAACTACAGACTTAACGCCGTCCTGCTGAAGTATCCATTCTGTCAGGATTTTTACTGCCTCTGTCGTATATCCTTGTTTTTCGTATTTCAGGTTTATCCCATAACCGATTTCAATGTCCTCACTAACATCAGGTGCGTTCTTGCATGCAATGCTGCCCACTATGGTTTTATCGGATTTCATGGCATATACCCACATGGTATGGAAGTAAAGGTTTTTCGATGAATCTTCAAGAACATTTACGCGCCTCGAAAAAATCTGATAAAGCATTCCTTCCAGCCGCTCCCCTTCATACCTGTAGCCTGTATTCTCTTCAAATTCTGATTTTCTGTTTAAGAGTGCCTCCAGCTCTAAAGGGGTTAACGGGAATATCGTCAGTCTGTCCGTTTCGAGCATTCTAGTATCCCTCCATACTGTATGAGTTTGATCGAGTATAACTTTTAAATCTATTCATCTCACACTAAACACTATAACACAGTATCTAAATATACTATACAATAACTTATTTAGATAGAATTATATTGAAACTTCGATTACCAAGATCCCTCTACACACTTTTAGCATTTAAGTGACATTCATTGGATCCAGGCAACCGAGATGCCTCCCGCTTCTTTCCCAAACCGATGCATATTAAAACCCTTCTCACTGATGAGAAGGGTTTTAATGTCTACTAGACTAAAGTGGAATTGAGCATCCAGAGCTCTTTCTGGTAGTAAGCTGTGATTTCATTCATGATGTCTACTGTTGGGTCATCTCCAGCCTTTTCAGCTTCTTCCTTGACTTCCAGTGTCAGTTTAAGAAGATATTCGAAATCTGTCTTAACAAGCTTTACCAGATCAAAGTCCTTACCGAACTCTTCACTTCTTTCTTCAATCTTGGTGATCTCCAGCGCTTTCTTCACAGATGCAACCGGCTTGTATCCAAGCTGAAGCATTCTTTCCGCTATAGCATCCATATCCTCTGTAGCCTTGTCATAATAACCTTCGAACAGTTCATGCATTCTGTAGAACTGCTTACCCTGAACATACCAGTGGACATTATGAAGCTTGGTGTAAGAAACCATAAGATCTGCAACATACTGATTCAATTTATTTTCTAGATTTGTCATAAGTTTAATCCTCCTGAGGCTGAAAGTTCATGCGTTAAAATTTAATAAAGAACCCCCCAGCTTTTGGGGGGTCTGTGTTCAATTATGCTAATGTAGCCTTGATCATCCAAAGCTGCTTCTGATAGTAAGCTGTAAACTCATTCATGATATCCACTGTAGGATCGTCTCCAGCTTCCTCAGCCGCTTCCTTGACTTCAAGTGTCAGCTTAAGAAGATATTCGTAATCCGCATTTACAATCTGAACAAAATCAAGATCCTTGCCGAATTCTTCTGCTCTTTCTTCTATCTTTGTCATCTCAAGTGCACCCTTAAGGTTAGCTACCGGCTTCATTCCAAGCTGCAGCATTCTCTCTGCGACAACATCCATATCCTCTGTAGCCTTGTCATAATACATTTCGAACAGTTCATGCATGGCATGGAACTGTCTTCCCTCTACATACCAGTGTACGTTATGAAGCTTTGTATACATCACCATAAGATCTGCTACATACTGATTTAATTTGCTTTCTAAATTTGCCATTAATATCATCCTCCAAATATTTTATAATTGATTTAATTTATAATGATTATAAATTAGCTTATCTATACTATAACCCAAACCAAAAGTACTTTCAAGGGTTAAGTATGTCTAATTTGTAAATAAATTATAACTATTACAATTTATTTACTGTCTGCCATAGATCTTATCAATCACTATGGCTATGATGTCTTCCTTCATGATTCTTGATTTTTCAACAAGTTCATCCGTCTTCACCTTGAGACCGATATTCTCTTCGTTTACTTCTGAACCGGCCAGGTTGATGAACACGTTAAGCGCTGCCCCTTCGATGGCACCATGAATAAGAATAGCCGCTACTCCTGCGTCGGAAATGGCATTCTTGTTCCCGTATTCTGTAGCGACTTTTAAAGAGTCATACATCTCAAAAGCTTCTCTTGCAAGCATCAGAGGAACTTCCAGAACACGATCTTTGGCTGCATCGATCTTTTCCTTTCTTAGTGCTTTCTCTTCATCAGTATTTTTCGGCAGTGAAAATCCGGCCATAAGATCATCAAAAGAATTGGCATCATCCACCATCAGCTTCAAATAACGTTCTCTGAATCTGTCTGTTGTCTCGCGCGCCTCTTTCATGGAGTCTACAACAGCTTCAGGATAGTCTTTAGCCGCCTTCTTGTCTATGGTCAGATTGAACACCATAGATGTCAGAGCTGCTGCAAGGGATGCACTCAGTGCTGCGGCTGCGCCACCACCAGGAGTTGCCTTACCCTCAGCAAGGACGCTTGTAAAATCATTGACAGTTAATTCTCTTAACATGTTTTCACCTCTTATTTAATATTTTAACGCTTTAATTGTATAATTACAGTCTTGTGGTCATATATTAATCAAACATTATCATAATCTTAACATAAACTCCGATTATTATCTATTTTTAACATATGCAGGTATCTAAGATGTCATAGACTTTATTCATTTCTTCATACATAATCACATCTTTATCGATGAATCGGACTTTTTCCCGTATTGCGCTGTATATCCTGCCGGTTTCCTTGCCCAGGCTGAAATCTTCTCTGAAGTCTATTGCCTGGCACGCGGCAAATGCTTCTATAGCAATCACCCTTCTGGTATTTTCAACGATCTCACGAAGTTTTCTGGCTGCAGTATTCCCCATGGATACATGATCCTCCTGATTTGCAGATGAAGGTATTGAATCAACCGATGCGGGATGTGAGAGAACTTTATTCTCTGATACCAGTGCCGCTGCAGAATACTGTGTAATCATAAATCCTGAGTTCAGTCCGCCAGATGGAGCAAGAAAAGCAGGTAGATCATTGAGCTGGTAGTTCACAAGTCTCTCAAGTCTTCTCTCGGAAATATTAGCCAGTTCGGTTACCGCTATGGCAAGAAAATCAAAAATCAGTGCCATGGGTTCGCCGTGGAAATTGCCGCCTGAGTATATTTCATCCTCATTGAGGACAATAGGATTGTCTGTCACTGCATTGATTTCGATATTGATCTTATCCAGTGCATAATCCAGCGTATCTTTAATCGCTCCATGTACTTGCGGAATGCATCTGATGGAGTAGGCATCCTGTACCCGAAGATCGTTCTGCTTGGTGACAAGGGTGCTGCCTTCAAGATTATTAAGAATTTCTCTTGCAATGGCAATCTGCCCTTTATGGCCTCTCACCGTATGAAGCCTTTCATCAAAAGCTGTAGTGATCCCTCTAAGAGCCTCCATGGTGAGTGCAGCAGATAAATTCGCTGTCTTTAATGCACGATTTGCATCGTAATAAGCAAGTGTGCCAATGGAAGTGAGTGCCTGTGTACCATTAATGAGTGCCAGGCCTTCCTTTGCTTCCAGTTCTACGGGCTTTATGCCGGCCTTGTTCATCGCTTCCCTTGACGGCATAATTACCCCTTCAAATTCCGCATTTCCCTCACCTATAAGTGTCAGCACCATATGTGCAAGAGGTGCAAGATCGCCGGATGCTCCAAGTGAACCTTTTTCGGGAATCACGGGATGAACCTTTCTGTTCAGCATCTCCGTCAGTGTTTCAACGGTCTCGAGTCTTATACCTGAGTATCCTCTTGACAGTGCATTGATTCTTAGGAGCATCAGACCTCTCACTTCATCGGTCCTCATCGGACTGCCCACCCCGCAGGCATGGGAAATGATGAGATTTCTCTGAAGATCCTTCAGCTCATCGTGCCCGATCTTCACTTCAGAAAATTTGCCGAATCCCGTATTTACCCCATATACGGCCTGGGAACCTTCTGCAGCTTTCTCAAGCATCTTTCTGGATTCACCTATTCTGTTTTTTGTTTCCTGGCTTAGAGACACTTTTTCATATCCTCTGGCCGTTTTTACAAAGTCTTCAATCGTCAGTTTTCCATTCTCTATTGTAACCATTTGCTACCTCCTGATATCTCTATCATAATATGAAATCGTTTATATTTAAAGAGATGAATGAGAAACTCGTGGAAAATCGCGTTGAAATAACTCATATATTTATGATTTGTTAATATTGTAGGAATATTCAATCTATTAGGAAGCAAAATGAAACAGCGCCATTGCTGATCGCTGTTTCATCTGGTTTATTCTGTTCTGTTTTCGATGATTCCGATACCCAGCTCTTCAAGCTGTACACGGTCAACTGTATTTGGTGCTTCAGACATAGGATCGTAGGCATTCTGATTCTTGGGGAATGCGATCACATCCTTGATGTTGTCTGTTCCTGCCAGGAACATCACCAGTCTGTCCATACCGAAGGCCAGTCCGCCGTGTGGTGGTGGACCGTACTTGAACGCTTCAAGAAGGAATCCGAATCTCTCCCATGCTTCTTCGGTGCTGAATCCAAGAAGTGAAAACATCTTTTCCTGCAGCTTGGAGTCATGGATTCTTATGGAACCGCCACCAAGCTCTTCTCCATTAAGGACCATATCATAGGCTTTGGCGCGGGCTTTTCCAGGATCGGTTTCAAGAAGATGCAGATCTTCCTCCATAGGACTTGTGAACGGATGATGCAGAGCAACGAACCTTCCGGCCTCTTCATCTTTCTCCAGCAGCGGGAATTCTGTTACCCAAGCAAATTTGAACTCTTCAGTGCCTTCAAGGAGACCATACTTTTTAGCCAGCTCAAGTCTCAGTGCGCCCAGTGACTGGAACACAACCTCATCCTTGTCAGCAACGATAAGAACCAGGTCACCAGTCTTCGCTCCGGCTTTTTCTGCGACTGCTGCCAGCTCATCATCGCTGAAGAATTTAGACAGTGCGGATTTCATGCCGTCCTCTTTCAGCTGAATGTAAGCCAGTCCTTTAGCCCTGTATGTCTTTACAAACTCGCCCAGTCTGTCGATGTCTTTTCTGCCCATGGATGCACCGCCTGTTAAGGTGATTGCCCTTACACTGCCGCCCTGCTCTATGGCATTCTTGAATACGACAAACTCAGTATCCTTGACAAGCTCGGTGAGATCCTTAAGCTCCATTGCAAATCTCAGATCTGGCTTGTCCGATCCGAATCTCTCCATAGCATCTTTGTATGTCAGTCTTTCAAATGGCACTTCGACTTCCTTATCCAGAACCTCTTTGAATACTCTCTGTACAAGTCTTTCATTGAGCTCAATGATATCTTCGACGCCCACAAAGCTCATTTCGATATCGATCTGTGTAAACTCAGGCTGTCTGTTTGCTCTTAGATCCTCATCTCTGAAGCACTTTGCAATCTGGAAGTACTTGTCAAATCCCGATACCATAAGCAGCTGCTTGAATATCTGAGGACTCTGTGGAAGCGCATAGAAGCTTCCCGGATAATTTCTTGAGGGTACAAGATAGTCTCTTGCCCCTTCCGGTGTACTCTTGTTCAGAATCGGTGTTTCCACTTCGAGGAAACCTTCTCCATCCATGAAATTTCTGATGGAGATGTAAGCCTTGCTTCTCAGCTTGAATATTCTCTGCATGTCCGGACGTCTGAGATCAAGGTATCTGTATTTCAGTCTGATGTTCTCGGCTGCATCAAGATTCTCTTTGATGTAGATGGGTGGGGTCTCTGATTCAGAAAGGATTTTAAGTTCTTTCGCGATCAGCTCCACCTGCCCTGTAGGCATATTGTCGTTGACAGACTCTCTTCTTTCCACTGTTCCTCTGACAAGGATACAGAACTCATTACGCAGTCTGTCCGCTTTTTCGTAAGCTTCCTTTGATGATTCTTCCTTGAAGACAACCTGAAGGATACCCTCCTTGTCTCTCAGATCACAGAAAATCAGAGAGCCCAGATTTCTTCTTTTGGCAACCCATCCGGTTACAATGATTTCCTTACCGATCAGGTTTTCGTTCACAAGACCGGCCATATGTGTTCTTCTAAGTTGACCCAGCATTTCACCCATTATCATTCACCCCTATTGACCAGCTGCAGAATATCCTCAGCAGCCAGTTTTACTTCTACTTGTTCTCCGCTTTGCATTTCCTTAAGAGACGCCTTGTCATTTGCAAGTTCATCATCGCCCAGAATCATGGTGTAGCGTGCACCGACTTTGTTGGCATACTTCATCTGAGCCTTCAGCTTTTTGCCCATATGATCGATATCCACTTTCAGTCCTTTTGTTCTCAGTTCATGAGCCATAGATGCCGCCTTCAACGCCGCGTCATCCCCCATTGAGGCAATGAAGACATCAAATCTCGCCGGTTCCTGAATGACGACGCCTTCGTCAGCCATGGTCATGAGCAGCCTTTCAAGACCCAGCCCAAAGCCTACAGCAGGCATCTGCGGTCCGCCGATCTCTTCGATGAGATAATCATATCTTCCTCCACCACAGACAGTAATCTCTTTATTCACGATTTCAAATACTGTTTTTGAGTAGTAGTCAAGTCCTCTTACGATTCCTTTATCCACTTCATACCCGATGCCCATGGCATCAAGATACTTCTTGAGCTTTTCAAAATGGTCGCTGCACTCTTCACAGATGTGATCTAGAATAAGCGGCGCATCCTTTACGATGAGCTGACAGCTCTTTTCCTTGCAGTCAAGGATTCTCATGGGATTCTTGTGGAATCTGTCCTTGCAGACAGGACAGAGCTCATCATAGTGAGGCTCAAGAAAATCTTTCAGCTTATGGTTATAGTCCATTCTGCATCCGGGATGTCCGATGGAATTGATTTTTAATGAAAGACCCTTTATGCCCAGTTCCTCAAAAGCTCTCATGGCGATGGAGATGACTTCAGCATCGGCTGAAGGCTCCTGACTTCCAAATAGCTCAACACCGAACTGATGATGCTGACGAAGTCTTCCTTTCTGTACGTTTTCATAACGGAAAACAGGAGTAAAATAGTATAGCTTCGTAGGCTGAGCATCCGCATACATCGATGACTCCACAAACGCTCTTACTGCCGGAGCAGTGCCTTCCGCTTTAAGCGTGATGCTTCTTTCTCCCTTATCCAGAAAAGTATACATCTCCTTCTGTACCACGTCTGTAGTTTCACCTACACCACGTGTAAAAAGTTCAGTACTCTCGAACATCGGTGTCCTGATTTCTCGGAACCCGTATTCATGAGCAATTCCCTTCAGTTTCTCTTCTATATGATGCCATCTGTAAGCATCCATCGGCAGCATGTCCTTGGTACCTTTTGGTGCCTGCAAGTCCATAGTCTCTCCTCCTCATTCCTTCAGAAAATTCATTTTCTTTTCCATCATTTCCTGAAATCTCTCTGTATAGTCATTCAGCCCTTTGAAATTGGCAAAACGTTCGATTTTTCCGTCCCTGACTTTTTTGGTGACGCCGTCTGCGCCTACCGCGATGATGGTCTTGACTTCTTCGATCATCACCATGTTGTAGAGATTTTCCATACCTTCTTTCGCATA
>DAMDIS010000095.1:0-788 GCA_032100885.1 Proteiniclasticum sp. | reverse complement strand
GTACATGTAGTAGGGCATAAGGCCAAGATCCCTTGCCATGCGATCCGTCTTTTCGTACATGAGGTTCATCTCTTCCTGTGAAGGCAGGGCATATTTCTTCTCCATAAGAAAATCCTCGTAAAGCCTCGAAGCTCTTTTCAGTGCAAGACCATGAACGGTGATGCTTTCAGGAGAAAGCTTTCTGATCTCTTCTATGGTTTTCTCCACATCACTTAGGTGCTCACTGGGGAGGCCTAAAATCATATCCATATTAATATTATCAAAACCCAGGTCCCTTGCCAAATTAAATATCGCTATGACCTTATCGTGGTCATGGTTTCTTCCAATCAGCCTGAGGGTATCGTCATTCATGGACTGAGGGTTGATGGATATCCTGGTGGCATTGTATCTTTTCATGCTTTCCAGTTTGGTCTTTGTGATGCTGTCCACTCTACCCGCTTCCACGGTAAACTCAAGGATCTCTCTGTCTTTTATGAAACAGTCTGAAATGGTGGCCATGACATCTTCGAACTCTTCATCGGAGACTGCTGTAGGTGTTCCTCCACCAAAGTAGACATTATTGATTTTCAGGCTGTTCCCGTCGATGTGCGATCTGATGATCTGCATCTCCTGCTTCAGAAGCTCAAGATATCTGTCTTTATACTGATTGCCACGATAAACATTTGACGCGAAGGAACAGTAGAGACATCTAGAAGGGCAGAACGGCATACCGATATAGATGTCAACGGAATTTTCAGTATCCACAGACTTAAGGAGCATGGATTCCTTCAGTGCCACCTCGTATGCCA
>DAMDIS010000094.1:9224-10610 GCA_032100885.1 Proteiniclasticum sp. | reverse complement strand
CATTCTTACTCAGCATATCCTTTGTACCTCGCTTTTTGTTTAACTAAATAGACGCTGTATCACACATTATTACAACATTGAACTTAGTAGTATGTATCAAAGAGAATAATGATCATCTTCTTATGTCTTGTATACTTATCTACCATAGATTATACCATTTGTATGAATTTTTTGTGCATATTTGTGAATAATTTTCATCCAAAATCAATAAATTCACAAATTGGTCAAATATTCAGCGGAAAATTTTAATATAACTTATGCCCACATAATAACAGCATGTCCTACTGGGAATAAATTCACCAGAGGACATGCTGTTTCCTTGCCTGTTTGATTCTTATGCTCGTTCAGAAACGAGTTTTACATGATAAAGCGTAGGAGGATTGAAAACCCTCATCTTTGCTCCGCCTATACCTGGACTGACCACAAGGGATTTCCCCATAAGGGTGTAGTGACCTTTATCATATTTAGGCCAGAAAGACCGGTCCGGTGATAAGAGTCCTCCTGCTAAGGGTACTCTGATCATTCCGCCATGGACATGTCCCGAGAAAGTGATATCTGCACCATAGCGGGCATAAGTTTCAAAGTAGAGCGGATTATGGGAAAGGAGTATGGAAAATCGATGATCAGGCTCTCCTATTCTTTTTGCGATTTCCTCTCTGCTTAGCTGAAGCTCACCCTTTTCGTCATATGTGCGTCTTAGAAATCTTCTTGGCAGGTTCAGTCCATATAGAGAAATCTCTTCCTCGTTCTTCGAAAGAATGACCTTCTCATTCTCAAGAAATCTGATTCCCGCTTTTTCAAGTTCAGCACGAAAGCTTTCCTTCTCTTCCCTGCTCAGTTCCTCTTCATGATTGCCATATATATAGTAGGAAGGATACTTTCTGCCAAGGCCTTTGGCAAGCTGAATGAAGCTGCTTCTGTCTATGGTCTTTTTGTCGATCATGTCGCCCGTATAGAAGATGACCTCCGGATTGATCTTTTCCACTGCATCTATGAGCTTTCTGTTTCTGATGCCATAGTTTGTGTTGTGAAGATCGGAAATGTGAAGTATCCGATAGCCATGGAATGCTTCGGGAAGTCTATCCGATGAGATTTCCAGATTCTTCACCTTGAATGTATAGTTGTTCGAGTAGTAAATCAGAGCAGCAGAAGCTGCAATACCCATAATATATTTCATCATAAAATCCTATCCTTAATGCTAATTTCCAAAATGCTGAGTGCCAAGTAGAACTTTATATCCTTTAAAGTATTTACCGGACTCATTGGCGCGCACAACACCGACTCCGATGTACCGATGAGTCGGACTGAGCATCTGCCTGTTGTGCCCATCGGAATTCTGCCAGCCGACAAAAAGCTCTTCAGCTTTGATGTTGTTGACAAAACCTG
>DAMDIS010000094.1:7090-9072 GCA_032100885.1 Proteiniclasticum sp. | reverse complement strand
TGAAATAGTCATGCTGGAGCATGGCAAGGGATTTGTAGCGGGCGGACTGCGAAAGATCTTCTCTTCTTTCCAGTGGATGGAGATTGTTTTCCGCTCTATAGGCATTAAGCCTTTCCAGTATATAATTCTCCGCTTCAGCGTCGAATGCATACTCATGATACTGAGGAAGTTCGGTGAATGCCTCTTCCATCTTGCGGCTGACATAGGTCATCCCTCCAGGATTAGGATTAACCGTTTCAGGTTCCTGTTCCTCCTGCTCCTCGTCATCACGTTCATCAAAGAAATCATTTATGGTTTCTGTCATTCTGTCGATAACTTCCTCGGTGGAATCACCAAGCCGGTCGAAAAAATCATTGCTTCGTTCTTCAATCCTGTTGACGAATTCCTCAAAGGTATTCATCTGCTCTTCTATAGATCTGCCACATCCTGATACACTCAACCCAAGCAGAATGAGCAGGAATATCGATAATGTCTTTCTTTTTCTTTTCATTGCAGCTGCCTCCTCACACCAATGGGTTCTTAGTACTTATTCTAATCCAATAATATTAAGAAACCATGAAAAGCAGCTTAATAATGAAAAAAGAGTCCGTGAGGACTCCTTGAAGGAAAGGTTATCTTCTGCCCAGTTTAACGGAATCGTCTTTTCTGAATCCGTTATAGAGAGAGGTACTAATTTCTATCAGCGTCATGACACAGACGAAGGCGATGATCCCGCTCACAATCGAATCAATGCTTGTTGCTCCGTTGACACCGATGTCTCCGATGATCCTGTTGAGGTAATCGATGAATTCCGGATTGATGATGTCCCTGCTTAAAAGGATAAGTGCGACGACACCGAGGCTGATCAGCGCATCTACCGCGGACAGGATCCCTAGAAGCTCATTCCATCTGCCATAGATCAGTTTCAGGGTAGAAACAAACAGTGAGAAAGCGCCGCCAAGAAGGATGATGAACATATACCTATTTACTCCATCAGCATTGAAAGCCCTGATGGGTTCCTGACCTCTGGCATAAATCGCAATGAGATCGTTTCTGAACAGAAAAACATAGATGGAGAAAATCGTGAAGACCATGGTGATGATCATTTCCACTTTCGAAATCTTCTTTCTGCTGAGCTTAGGCACTTCTCTGAGCTGACTTACCTTAAACGGTTTGTCGATAGAACTTCTGATTTCATCTATGGAACCGGTTCTTTCGATGATGACGAAAAAAAGTGTCACCCAGAAGGCAAACCCCACAAGTACGCTGAATATCGTACCGAAACCGCCGATGATCACGGAAATGACGCTGCCCAGAGAGTCAATTTCATTACTCTTTGTGATCAGGTCTATGGTAAATATGATGATCCCAAGTACGAGTGCAACAACTGCAATGACTTTCATCACTTCAAGGTATGCGTGATACACTCTGGGTCCGATGATGTAGTTGTCTTTGCCCATATAGGAGACAGCGAGATTATATGGACTGCCCATTTCTTCAAGCACCCTTATGATGTTTTCCTCACTGTGATCGCCTTCAAGCATATCTTCGATGTTGGCCCGCAGTTCTCTTGCAATCTCTTCTCTTTCTTTCTCAGGCAGGTATTTAACGACTCCATAGATATATTTATCGATATGATTCATTTTAATCCTCCTTCTTTAGAATCTCTTCCATAATGGAAACAGATTTTTCCCATTCTTCTTTGAGCAGATCATATACTTCATGGCCGAACGCACTTAGCCGGTAATACTTTCTTGGTCTTGACTCCGAGGTATCCCATTCACTATCCAGGACACCCTGTTTTTCCAGTCTTCTCAGCAGAGGATAAAGTGTATTCGATTCAATGGGAATCCCCTTCTCTATAAGCTTTTCAAGAAGTGAATATCCGTATTCAGGATTTCTCAGCTGACTGAGCACAGCGAGGGTCATTGTTCCTCTTTTCAGTTCCACTGTGAATGAACTGAGGAATTCATTTTTCTTTTCCATTCTTATCCCCTGCTTTC
>DAMDIS010000094.1:0-7080 GCA_032100885.1 Proteiniclasticum sp. | reverse complement strand
GCAAGGTCTCTCATAACCTTGTTCAGGTTAAGTGAACGTGGAATATTAATCGTATAGATACAGCTCTTCACCCCGTCGACCTCACTGGTCATGAAATGCAGATCGACCACCTGGATGTTGAATTTTTCAAAGTACTCGTCGATATAGTCAACGGCCTTGGCACGTTTGATAAAATCGACTTCCAGTTTGACATCCGCTTCGCCATGGAAAAGTCTGTGCTGAACTTTCTTCAGGGATATCAGCACGATGACACAGATGACAAGTGATGCGATACTGATCACATAGTATCCGTATCCGATTGCAAGCCCTAATGTTGCAACTACCCAAAGAGTAGCTGCAGTTGTCAGACCTTTGATGGATCCCTTGTTGTGAATAATCGTACCTGCACCTAGAAAACCGATACCGCTTATGACCTGGGCACTTAGTCTTCCGTAGTCTGCTCGTAGAATATCCTTCAAGTTGGGATTGATTAATACTCTTCGAATGATTTCCTCATTCATGTTCACCTGAATGAGAGCAATGACACATGCCCCGATACAAACCAGGATATGTGTTCTGAAACCTGCCGGACGGTTTTTGTATTCTCTTTCGTAGCCAATTGATCCGCCAGCAAATACGGCAATGGCGAGCCGTAAAAGGATTTCCTCATAAGCCATTTTTTGCTCACCTCTTTTATAAACTATTGTTCATTATATCCTATTTATTCACTTATGTAAACATTTACGTTTCATATGCAATGTAATAAAATCCTGTCTCAACACCCTCATTATTTGGTCTCATAATAAAAAACGATGTACTTCATGATAATTGGAACTGCTTATTGCACTATAAAAGTTCATCGAAAAAATACAAATAAGAGATTCACTGAATCTCTTATTTTGACGCCGCTATGCCGTTCAACAAGTTATTTTTATGAATACAGCTATTTGCTGAGCAGATCAGCAATATGATTTTTCCTTCCACCGGCCAGCCGCTCTATGTTTTTCAGATTCAGGTAGCTCAAAATCACATAGGAGACTCCAGAAAACAGAAGAACTGCGCCTGCATCGACACTTGATACAGCTGCATAATCATTCATCAAAAATACAGCCGATACTAGAACCATAAACATAGATGTAGATATTACTGAAGGAATATACTTCTTAAGGCCTCTCAGTGTACTGAATAGTGGTGTGATCAGCCCATCTGTGATAAACAAGATCACGGCCATACCGAAGTAAAGGAGCAAAATGATGCTGTTTGCCTTCCAGGTGAGGCTGGTGTATGCGACGGCAGACAACAATGCAAACGAAAGAAACAGTGTACCCGACAGCCTGATCAGAAATCCCAGAAGCAGTTCAATTTTATCTGGTCCTGCGCCGTTTTCCGTAATTTCGTCGACAAACGACTTCAAGTCTCTATCCACTGCATGCTCAAGATCTGTACCTCTTAGCTCAAGTTCCTGCATCATGCCAATCAAGTCCCGAAAAATCACCTGACCATCATAGGAGTTGATTTTGAAAATGGACATGCTCTTCACAATACCGTCTATTGAAGATCGGGCATCCTCACTTAATGACTCTATCTGTTTTTTGTTTTCATTCTTCAGTAAAGTTACTTCGCTTTTCAACATGGTTCACTCTCCTTTAAAAATTCTGTCTACCGATTCTTTGACTTCATTCCACACTTTGATGAATTCCTCAATAAACTGCTCACCCTGTGCGGTGATAAAATAATACTTCCGTTTTGGGCCGAGCGGTGATTGTTTGTATAATGATGATATGAGCCCTTTTTTCTCAAGCCTTACAAGAATCGGATAAATCGTACCTTCTTTCACCTCTTCAAATCCGAAACCCTGCAGCTTCGTCACAATCTCATAACCGTAAGTTTCTTCTGTACTGATGATCCTCATTATGCATCCTTCTAAAGTCCCTCTGTTTAACTGAGACTGGTCTATCAAATCTTTCACCTACCTTGTACCACATAATAGCTTTACTACATTGTACTGCCTAGTAGAGCTGCTGTCAATAGACCAGATCCGAACCTGATTCAGGTTTCATACGAAAATCTGAAAATATGCGCTAGAACCAGTAATAGTTAGAATATTCAATTAAAAGCTTTCTAGTTGTTTGAAATCACCCTCCAAAGACCTACAGAAGCCTCGGATTTCTTGAAAAAAACACCTGGTTTCTGTAGAATAATAGTACGAAGAGGAATACCCCTAATAGGAGCAGTGATTCAGTTTAGGCATTCAGCTTCGAGAATTCGCCAAAAGACTTTTAAACCCGATTTACACATAACCGACTATTTTATTAAGTGTAACATCGGCATCTAAGACGAAATTGGATGAATTCGATGGGTAACTTGAAAGCAGAGTCTCGAGTCTATAAGAAGATGTTTAAAACCCATCGATGTTAGACAAGAAACTTCAAGTTAAACCCAAAACAGAAAGGAGTGTACCATCATAAGTACACCAACAACCCAGACTCAGCTAGGATGGTTATTTAATTAATCAATTGCTTTATGTTTTATTTAGTCTATTGATTATGAGAATGCCATCCTAGCACTGTTATGTCCGGAAATATTCATCAGAATCAGCAAGCGGAAAACGGATGCAGCTCTCCACGTTTTGGAGTCTGCATCCGCTGTTTTTTATCTTCTTTAGATTCTATGCTGCATTACTGCTGACCATAGGTTGTGATGAAATCTCTTGCCATTCTGACAGCAACTGCACTTCCCCCTCTGCCTTCCACTTTTTCGACCATTATGGTTGTAATGAGCGGTGCTGCGGGGTCCTGATCGATGACGGAGAACCAGCCGATTTCCGATCGGTTTCTGCCCTGTCCTATTTCCGAAGTGCCGGTTTTGCCGGCAAGTGTTCGTCCGTCAAGATAAGCTTCACGTCCCGTTCCGTTCGGATCGGTAATCGTCTGTTCCATATATCCAAGAACTTTGTCTGCAGTCTCTGCACTGATTACACTTTTTTCTCCAGCTGCTTCCTCATCCATGAAAAGCTTCAGCTCTTTCATGACACCGCCATCTGCAATGGCAGTATAGGCTTTAGGCAGTGTAAGAGAATGGAAGAGAACCTGTCCCTGACCATAGCCTGAATCTGCAAGAAGCACATCACTGCCCATTGCCCCATCATTGGTCAGCTGAGCGTTCTCAAATCCGAATCCAAGCTGATTGTCTTCTCCCACGCCAAACTTCTGCATACCTTCCATAAAGGCTTCAGGACCCATGTCCAGTGCCATCTGTGCAAAGAAGATGTTATCTGAATAGATGAACGCTTTTTCTATGTCTACCGGTACACCGGGATCTGTGACCCTTGTCACGCTGTAATTTCCCCATGAAGGATCAGCCTGCCACTGCTTTCCGCTGATTTCGATCACCTTGTCTTCATCAAATCCTTCTGTCTCCATGGCGATGGCCGCTGTCAGCGGCTTGATGGTCGAGCCTGGAACATAACGCCTTGTGAAACGGTTCATGAGAGGATTTTTCGGATCGTTCAATATTGCATTGTAGGACGCATTGGAGTGTCCGAGAATAAACTGGTTGGGATCGTAGGACGGCGAGCTCACAAGAGCTTCCACCTCACCTGTTTTATAGTTGACCACAGATGCGGCACCCATTTCTCCGTTCATCCTTCGGAAAAGTTCTGCCTGTTTTTCAATATCGATGGTCAGTATAAGATCCTTTCCCTTATTGTTCTTGAAGGATGACAGGACTTCCTTGACGTTGCCGTCTTCGTCCACAAGGACCATCTCTGTGCCTTTCTGGCCTCTCATCTCTTCCTCGTACAGAAGCTCAAGACCCGCCCTGCCCACTCTTGTATCAATCGGGAATCCGAGAGGTTCAAGTTCTTTGTATTCTTCTGCGCTGACAAGACCGAGATAACCTGTAAGGTGTGCCGTAGCCGCTTTATAAGGGTATACGCGGTCCTTGACGACGCGGTAGATGATTCCCGGATACTGACTGATCAGCGCGTCCACACGGCTTTTGTCGTCCATGGAGACCTTCAGCATATCCACAAAAGTGTTGTCTCTGACCCAGCTCAGTCCAAGACGCTTATTGATGTACTCTTCCGTAAGACCGAATGTTTCTGCCATGGCTTTTATCGCCGTGGCTTTTCTTGTTCCGAGATCTCCAGGTACCATGCCCACCCATAGCACTTCACCATTTACGGCGATGGGTTTCATATTACGGTCAAAGATCTCCCCTCTTAAAGGACCGACTTCTCTTGTTTCGACTTTGTCTGTTTTCTTGAAGTTCTGATAGACAAGATCCGGTGAAAAGGAAACTTTATAATTGTCGTTTCCTTCCTCATCCTCTTCTCTTACAACTCTCACATCGGTGCTGTATTTAATCTCTTCATCCTGAACCGTCATAATGAGATTCATGGGAATTCGAGTACTCTCTTCTCCAGCTACTTTTCTCTCCATATCGAAGGGTTCCATTCTGCTTTCCATTTTCGCTTCCGTTATGGGAATGGATTCATAGATACCCTCATATATTGTCAGGTATTCTTCCCTTGTCATGGCCTCTTTGCTCCCTGCATCAAGCAGGTCATACATTTTTTCAAAATCCATCGATTCATATGCATCCATATAATCATAGAGAGTGCCTAAAGGATCATGTGACTCTTCTTCGTCGCATGCGGCAAGAATCATGAATAAAGGGATCATGATGATGAGTGCGATAATTTTCTTCATTGGTTCTCCTCCTCTGTCGTGTATCGAGTGAATATGTCCTTTTCAGATACGAAGCATTTCCCGATACCATTTAGGTAAAGGTGAGGATAAATCTTCGTAGTCTTCCAGTGTCGCATGGATCATGTCGTAGACAAAACCCAGACTGTCCGGTGAATGTTCCAGTGCCCAGGATATGGATCCCACTGCATTGGTGAGGACATACAATTTCAGTAAAGACCAGAACTCAAGCGGTGGTACTCCTTTGAAGTATCCATGAAGGATTCCTCTTGCAAATTCGCGGCTGAAGCTGCTGTTCATGGTCATACGGTCAAATTCCTGATAGGGATCGCCAAAATCAAAACGGTTGAAATCAATAATGCAGATCTTTCTTTCCCTGATGATCATATTGCCCAGATGATAGTCGCCGTGCTGAAGCACTGTCGGACGCCCTTGCAGCATATGCGTACTTGTTTCCAGAAAGTCGATATGGACATCAAGTCCGGGAATACGGTGTCCGCTATCCTTGTATGCTCTGATTTTTCCTGCGATTTTCTGAGTGTAGTAGGCGGCAAAATCCGGCTCTTTCCTGCCCGGAACGTTATGGATGTCTTTTAGGATGCAGCCCGCCTGAATGCCCAGATCATATCGTTCTATAGGCGTGAACTCATCCAGAACCTCTCTCAGATCCTTTCCCTGAATGTAGCTGTACATGATGTAGGAACTGTCCTCACTGATTCTGCCGTATCCCACAGGTCTGATGATCTGATCGGAGGGACTGATCTTACGTATGATTTCGTATTCTGATTTCTGCATCTCAAGAGACTTTCCCCTGCATACTCTTAGGGTATATCCCCGCCGATCTTTTGTGAGGATATACTTACTGTCCTTGGACCATCCTCCTGTAAGTGGCTCAATCTGATAATCCTCGAAGATTTCTTTAATTTCAGTCAGCATCAAACCTCCCCTTTCCTTAGTATGGTATCTGATCATTTATAATACCATTATAGCATTCCCTCTCCATAATATTCTTAAACCTTCTATGACCAATTCATTACAAATAATATATAGTACTGGAATATATAACACTGGAAACCAAACAAAGCTGCAGAAGTTTCCCTCTGCAGCCTCTAAGTCAGTATTTAATTTTATTACCCTCTGATCATTTCCTCTCCGATGATATCGGCCAGATCCTGCTCAGGCGTTGTGATCGGTTTCAGATCGTAGTTTTTGTGCAGGAAGTCATAAACGTTCTCTGTAACAAACGCAGGCATTGAAGGTCCGAGTCTTATGCCCTGTACGCCCACATAGAGAAGCGCCAGAAGATCCGCTACCGCTTTCTGCTCATACCAGGTGATGATGAGCGACAGCGGAAGATCATTTACCGTGACACCAAGTTTGTCTGCAAGGCCCGCAGCAATTCTGATGCCCGAGTAGGTGTCGTTGCACTGTCCGATATCCAGAACTCTCGGGAAGCCTGCCACTTCACCAAACTCGAGTTTGTTGAAACGGTATTTACCGCAGGCAAGAGTCAGGATTATGGAATCCTTCGGTGTTCCTAGGGCAAATCTTGTGTAGTAGTCTCTTTCCGGTCTTGCTCCGTCACAGCCGCCGATGAGGAAGAATCTTGAGATCTCCCCTCTTCCTACAGCTTCAAGAATCTTGTCCGACAGTCCAAGGGTGGTTTTATGACCGAATCCCACAAGGATTTCCTTTACCGGTTCGTCTTCCGGGAATCCGCCAAGGGCAATGGCCTGGTCGATCATTTCTGTAAAGTCCTTGGTTCCGTCTTCCTTCTTGGGAATATGTCTGACTCCTTCCCACCCGACGACGTTTGTGGAGTAGATTCTGTCCACATAGCTCTTCATCGGTCTCATGAGACAGTTTGTGGTCATGAGTATGCAGCCAGGCAGGTCCGAAAATTCTTTCTGCTGGAGCTGCCATGCTCCGCCGTAATTGCCGGCGAGATGGGGATACTTTTTGAGTCCGCCATAACCGTGGGACGGAATCATCTCGCCATGGGTATAGACATTGACGCCTCTTCCTTCTGTCTGCTGAAGAAGCATTTCAAGATCCTTAAGATCATGCCCTGAAATGACCACAAACGGTCCCTTCTTCACATTGACATTCACCTTGTGCGGTGTCGGCGGTTCATAACTTTCGTTGTTCGCGCGGTCAAGGGTTTCCATGACATTGTATGCCGCATTTCCGGTTTCAAGGAGAAGCGCGATGTTGTCCTCAAGAGAGAGCGAATCGTCGGTGAGACGGTCCAAAGCTCTGAACATGAATCTTGATACATCGTCATTGACATAACCGAGAAAACTTGCCTGATGGGCATAGGCGGAAATTCCTTTCAGTCCGTATTTGATGATTTCTCTTACACTTCTGACATCTTCGTCTATTCTGTCATTGT
>DAMDIS010000093.1:4050-10679 GCA_032100885.1 Proteiniclasticum sp. | reverse complement strand
CTGACGAAAAAAGGACGTGGTAAATATGTCCTTATGGATATTGAAGATTATGAAGAAATACAAGCTACGTTGAAGCTAATGGCTCATATTGAAGAAGGCGAAAAATTTGCCAGAGAGGACGGGTGGATTTCAATGGAAGATATTGAATCAGCCTTCGAATTATAACTATGTATACTATTCAGTTTTCTCCTGTGGCACAAGAAGATTTGATAAAAATCAAAGTTTATTTAGAGGAAGAATTTGATGTAGGAATAGCTTCTGAAAAGATAAGAGAGCTACTTAAAAGCATCAAACGATTTGAACAGTTTCCATTAATGGGTAGACCACTGATGAATGTCATAGATATTCCAACAGATTACATGTATTTTGTCTTGGAAAAAAATTATGTATTCTATCGTCTGGAAAAAGAAACAGTAAAGATCATCCGCATCATCGATACAAGACAGAATTACATCAACATTCTTTTTGGCGATTGAAAAATACACACGAAATATAACCCTCTTATCAAATCATCCACCTTAAGGTTTTATAACCAAAGGTGGATGATTCATTTCAGCCTTTATATTATAGTGGTTCAAAGCGAAATTCGAATATTGTAAATATCAAAAACTCACTATTCTTCAAATCTACTTATTATTTTGATTTGTATGTTCTTCATATGAATCTACAACCTTTTTTTTGAATCACGCCGATAGAATAGATACGGTGAACCGTACCACAAGTAATGGCTTTCTTTCTTTACTCACTTAAAAACTCTTCCACCTTTGATATTGAAGGAAGATAAGTTCTATCGCTTACCATATTCGTCACACAGTTGGCTTCTATTCTAGGCCTGAGAACATTAGAGAATATATGATTTAAAGATAATAATAAAGGTATCAGTTCAAACAGGAAATGCTGCTCATTGTCCCCGCGAAGAAAAACAAAATATACCCATGAGAATCTTATTCAATCTGACCTAAAAAACGATAAATACTCAAGCAGTTTAATATCTCAGCCCTCATATGGGGATTATCCATATCAATATCAAATAATTCATTGATCTTCGCAATCCGATAAACACAGGTATTTCTATGTATATAGAGTTTGGAGGAAGTTTTACTTACATTTCCATTACATAATACATAGACTTCCATGGTTTTGAGAAAGAACGACTCATGTAGCTCATCATGCTCTTTCACTGGCCCTAAAATATAATCAGCATATTCTTCTAATTCCGCTTCATCTATTGAACTTAGGAGTAAACGTGAAAATCCGAGTTCACCATAATCCACTATTCTTCTTTCTTTTGTACATAAGTCGATGGATTTCATCGATTTCGTGTAACTGTTCCGAATATCATATAAAGAATCACAAGTATCCCCAATCCCCATCAGCAGAAGACCCGGGAACTGCTCATTCAACATGGTAAAGGAGGACTTCAGCAGTGTTTTCGCTTTTTTCACCGTATCCGCTGTTGTACAAGCTAGAATCATTACATAGGAGTTCAGGTTCATCATCAGAAATTGAACATCACTATCTCCGATGTATCTTTCCATCAAAACATGAATACTCGCTAATTTCGAATAGTCTTTACTATGAATCGTCGAAATGAAAAACAGGTCCTCACTGTGGAATCCGTAATGCAGGATAAAATCATCGATGTTTTTCTTTTCCATATGCTCGGAAAACAGCAGATTATAGAAGAAGCGCTCCAAGTAGTCTACCTTTTCCTGCCTTTGAATAATATAGGAACAGATGTCTTTCGTCACATCCAGAAGCTTAATGTTATAGTCCATCTCAAATAAAGGCAGCTTTTCTTTGTTCGCAAAGTCAATCATCTCATCATCTAATAAAGACTCATTCTCAGTGTTTTTTAAAACCACTACTCCTGCAATCTGATGGACGACAGCATCTTTCAACAGCTTCTTCAAGTCCTCATGCTGAATGACAAAGATCAGTTCTCCTCCATGCACCCACTCTTCTAAGGTTGGTGTGGTTAATACATATACCCAGGATACCAGGCGATCTAAACCTGACTCACCAGCCACCAGGTGGATATTCTGGAAAATCGGTATTTTCATCAGTTCATAACATTTTATGTGCATAAAAACCCTCCCCTCACTAGTATGATGATACCCTTGAGAGGAGGGAATAGCAATCCTTCATAAAAAGGTTTTCGTCATAAACTTTGATGAAAACCTGCATTCACTTTCATATTGGCGCTTTTTTCATTGCATAGAGTAGATCCCTGCGCTCTCTGCTCTGAACACTATGTTTGTCTTCGCTACTTCGCCAGATCAAGCTTCACTTCAAACTCTTCCGGCTTCTTCTTGAACAGGTATTCACCCTTGCGAACAGAGGCAAGAACATTCGCACGGTTTCTGATGACATCAAATGAACTGTTACCATTAAGGATGATGAAGTTTGCATCCTTACCTGCTTCCAGTCCGTACGTGTCCTGGATGTTCAAGCAGCGTGCTCCATTGTAGGTGATTAAGTCCAGGTTTGTTTCAATATCGGATGGAGACATGATCTGTGCCAGGTGAATTCCATTATCCAGGATATTCATCAGATTACCATTGCCCATTGGATACCATGGATCGTTTATGGAGTCTTGTGCAAAAGCCACGTTTATTCCATTTTCCAGGAACTCTTTTACTCTAGTGAGTCCACGACGCTTCGGATAGGTATCCTGACGCCCTTGCAGGTATGCATTTTCAGTTGGACAGGAGATGAAGTTCATTTTACTCTTCTTGAATAAGTCCAACATTCTATATGCATAGGAATTATCCGCTGAACCAAAGGAACACGTATGGCTGGCTGTTGTTCTTGACCCATAATCTTCCATCAGCACAAGTGCGTTTAGAAGCTCCACAAACCGAGACTGCGGATCGTCTGTTTCATCACAGTGCACATCAATCAGCTTATCGTATTTCATCGCCAGCCTCACGATGTCATGAACGGATTTTTCACCGAATTCTCTTGCTGGTTCATAGTGTGGAATTCCACCTACAACATCAGCCCCCATCTTCAGTGCTTCTTCTACTAACTCAAGTCCGCCCTTATAGGTGTACATTCCCTCCTGGGGAAACGCTATGATCTGAATATCAACGATATTCTTCATTTCTTCTTTCAGTTCCAGCATGGCTTTTAAAGCGGTGAAATTGGGATCGGTCACATCGATATGGGTTCTGATATGCTGCACACCCTGGGACACTTCATCATAAATCCCCTTTAAAGCAAGTCTCTTCACACTATCTACCGTTAAGTTGCTTTTGAACTTCGGCCACATCTCAATGGCTTCGAAAAGGGTTCCTGACCCTGCTCCATCCTGGCCCAACTCGGATAATGTGTACACATAGTCCAAATGCAGATGAGGATCTACATAGGGTGCTGAGATCATTTTTCCTTCAACATCTATCACCTCATCAGCAGGACCTAAATCCCTGCCAATCGCTTTAATCTTTCCATTTTCCACTAAAATCTCATTGGCATCTTTGTGCCCATAAATTACTGCATTTGTAAATTTCTTCATCTCTTTCTCCTTCATTCCCAATATTCTATAATTCCTGTGATTGCTCTTGCCTCTATCCTATTTGATATTTATGGAATAGTCATTGGACGAATTGACGAATATTTAACAAAATAGTGTACAAAAATGTCCAATGAACCTCATGAAAGTTCGTATGGATTCACATTGTAACTTCATATTGTTAAACGTAAGATTAATGAAGTGATGTTCATCATCAAAATATTTCAGAAAAGGCAGGAAGAAAAAACATGGAAAATAAAAAAGAGCAGTTTCCCTGGTTATATTTACTGATCTTATCAAGTGTCACTTTTATGGCTATCTTATCTGAACTCACACCGTCTGGGATACTCCCTGAAATGAGTGCTGATCTAATGGTATCCTACTCCGCAATCGGTTCTTTGGTTTCAGTCTATGCCATCGCATCAGCCATTGGAACCATCCCCCTGATCACATTGACAATGACAGTAAACAGAAAAAAACTGTTAATGGCATTATTGGCTCTTTTTGGTGCCTCTAATCTTATCGTCACATTTTCACACTCTTATTCTGTCATCGTCGTCGCAAGACTCCTAGGGGGTATTTCCGCTGGCGTTTTATGGCCAATGGTTTCTGCCTATGCGATGCGCTTAGTGCCCTCCAACCTTCACGGAAGAGCCATTGCAGTGGTTATGGCAGGGGTCACTTTCGGGGTTGGTATAGGTTTGCCTATTATGACCTCTATAGGGACAGGGTTTGGATGGAGAATTGAATTCGGCGTATTAAGTGGAATCATCATCCTCATTGCAATAGCAGCACAGTTCCTGTTACCATCCATTCCTGGTGAGAAGCGTTCTACTACGAACTCACCATTCTTTATCATCAAGAACAAGTCCGTAATCATCTGCTTGATCGTCACATTCCTTACGATTATGGCGCATTATGCACTATATACCTACATCTCACCTTTCGCAACTCATATTGGATTTGTGGGTGGAATTAATGTAGCCTCCATCGTATTCGGAATTGGTACGATCATCTCTGTACTCATCGCAGGAAGATATGTAGACACCCATCTTGGTGAACTAACCGCCTTTATGCTGACTTTGGCTTTTGGAACAATGATATTGTTTATGACTTTTAAGGGAATGTTTATCATCTCCCATATTTCATTCTTATTATGGGGCATCTCTTTTGGAGCCCTCGTCACTATATTCCAGGCAGCCGTCACAAAGCAGGTGGTAACCGGAAAAGACGTTGCAACCTCATTACAATCAAGCACTTTCAATTTCGGTATAGTATTTGGTAGCTTACTTGGTGGCGCTGTATTGGAGCACCTCTCGGTTTTCCATATTCTATATATCACATTAGGATTACTGATTATACCGATCTTTTTCAGTATTTTTGCAAAGAAAACATTCTATAAATCTAATGAAGTAACTTGCGAATCAAAAGTTGCTTAATAGAACAAGTGAGAGGGATCCAGCTGATTAAGTCAGCTGGATCCCTCTTCCTTCACCGTGCATGTCATTTGGTACACAGAGGCATAATCGCTACAGTGCAGTTTGTTTCATTGCTCGTACTGTTTTAGTATATCAAAACCTCCTGAGCTTACGAGCTCTTTGATCGTCACGGAACATGTATGTCATAGTACCTTTCAAATATGATAATGAGTAATGTAGGATGCCACTTCTTAGCTTTTATTTACGAGAATTCCGCTTTCTAAGTCTGATATTTTCTGTTTGTGGTCAGCATTATACAGAATAACCCAGTAGAAGTCTTCACCGTCCACGCATATTTTTTCAATCTCATAATATGTGCAAATCCTTGGAACTCTTTCACTAAGCCACATATTAGTGTCTTTAGTCCAAATGTACTCTACAAATGGTGTTACAAGAAATGGCACTATTGCTATTACTCCATCCGGTATCGAGAAATATGTCCCTTTGGTATGTTGAAGTATCCATGCTACTTTTTCATCAGCTTGAACAAATCTGCCAGTAACTTCTTTTTGCGATATTTTAATGAAGCTTCATCCCCCTTAATAAAACTTAAAGACATATTATTTACCTTTAATTCACTTATGAATAAAATATCATTAAAATAAAACTGATATCTATTTCTTTTGAAGTGCCATCTTGATGAATCAATTTATTTTTACATTCCCAAATATTTATATCCTTATTCTTTAAGCTTCACCGTACCACAAGTAACGGCGTAGGGTTTGTACAAACAGTATAGTAAACAGTGTAGATTGATGAGGAGATTCTATACACTCTTTCAAACCGTCAATAGAATTCTTATCTACCGATCTGTTATTTTTTCTTCGATGCAATACCATAAGCGGATTGCCTTAAACGGTTTATTCTCTTAAAGTTTGAAGTTTTTCTCCAAAATGTCGATTGACTGTAAATTTATTGCATGATACAATATTTATGTAATACATTGTAATACAGAGAGTCTGATTTACTTTTGTGGAGGTGTTATAATGAGTACAATTTCACTAAGATTGAATGATAAAGATGATGCATTAATTAGAAAATATGCGGAGTTACATAATGTTGACTTATCTACGTTTATTAGACAGGCTGTAATAGAAAAAATTGAAGATGAATTTGATTTGACTTTGTTCGATAAAGTATGGGATGAAGAGCAGAATCAGGAAAGAATAAGCCATGAAGACTTGAAAAAGGAACTGGGTTTATGAGGTATAAAGTTGAATATACCAAAACAGCAGTCAAGCAACTAAAAAAAATGGATAAAAAGATTGCTGCTCTTATTCTTTCCTACATTGAGAATAAGCTTGTCAATTGTGAAAATCCAAGGGTGATTGGAAAAGCATTACAAGGCAACTTGGATGACAAATGGCGATATAGAGTAGGCGATTATAGGATCTTGGCAAAGATAGAAGATGAAAAAGTCATTATAACTGTAGTTGAAATTGGCCATAGAAGAGATATCTATCTCAAATAAGAACATGTTGCCAATTGAGATTGTATTCGATAGAAAATATCTAGGAGACATTAATGCAATGATAAAGCCGATTACAATGAAATGGTGGAAAAAGGGTTTTTAACATCAAACGATTTGAACAGTTTCCATAAACGGGCGTACCACTGATGAATGTTATAGATATACC
>DAMDIS010000093.1:0-4040 GCA_032100885.1 Proteiniclasticum sp. | reverse complement strand
ATTCTATCGTCTGGAAAAAGAAACAGTAAAGATCATCCGAATCATAGATACAAGACATAATTATATCAACATTCTTTTTGGCGATTGAAAAATGGACTCGGATTTCGGATTTTATGCGTTTCCTGGTGAAATAACTTATCAAGACATAAAAACATAAACGAGGTGAACAATGATATTCGAGAAAATGATTCTCACGGTGATCACACTTCCTTTTATCGGAATACTGCTCTACAGCTTTTTTTATCCTGAAGATGTGCTGAAAAAGAAGTCTCCTCTTCACGAAGAAGCTGAGCTCACTCTGAAACCATCTATTATCCGATTCACAAAGTGGTCTTCACTGATTATCGCTATAGTGACTATTCTTCTTATGACGCTTTATTTATTCAGCTGATACCAGAAAAACAGTCATAAAAAGTCAACTTGAATGGTAGATCGCAATATATTGCCGGCGACTATAGGTTTTTCGCAATGAAAAAAGATGAAAACTCATTATAGATGTACTTGAATTGGCCACACAAAGATATCTCTCTAAATATAAAAAAGGGTAATCATAATTATCTAAAAGAATTGATCAGCTGTTATTCATATGAATAGCTATATTAACGAATGATCCACCTAAGGTTTTATCACCTTAAGTGGATCATTTTTCGCCTTATTCTATAAAGTTCATCCATTCATATGACATGTTCTCTAAAGTACATCAGGATTCATCATGTGAGACAAGCAATCCTACAGCTAAAGCAGTGGGATACTTGGGTATGGAAACTCTAGTCTCTCTCCAGACGAGGATTATAGGCATGACATTACCCCTTCTAAGACGTATATTTAGGATCTTAGGCTGGTAGATTGTGAACATCTCCTTTTAGTATAGTTCTGGTGAAATCTTCAATAATTTCCCGCGGTTTTCTCCATGTGAGGGGAGAGAAAAAGATTACTCTCAAGGATTAACTGGTACATCCTGCAGCGGCTTAATCCACTTATTTATGTTCTATCCATACTTCATAATGATTAGAGTACTGCAAGCGCCGTGTAGTAGACATCTCCTCTCAGGAGATCAGACTCACATCAATTCCAGAAAGCTCTTCTTTTTGGATCTCTCCTGCCCATTCGAAGGCTTGCTTCGCTACGATGACTGCGATGACTTCATTGATGATTGCAGCTGCTGCAATGGTTCCCTGCAGCAGCACTGCAGAATCAGGATAGATGCCCTTTAAGGTAGAGACTGCTATAGCTGTGAATACAAGAGATACCCCGGAGTGAGGAAGTAGTGTAAGTCCCAGGTATTTTTTCACTGTGGCTGGCAGTCCGCTCAACTTGGCCCCGGCATATGCGCCTGAATATTTCCCCAGAGCTCTGGAGAGGATATAGACTGCTGTAAACATTCCTGCACCAAGGATCAGATGATAATCAAGTGGTGCTCCAAGGTTGAGGATAACCGTAAGTAATGATATCCCCAGTACGGGACTGAACGATTCCATAATATCTTTGAGTCTTTTTTCCGGTACAAGATTCGCAAATGTTGCGGAAAATGCCAGACCCATGAGCATGAAATTCATCATGGGCTTTGGAAGAAGTTCTCTATTTATATAAAGCCCGACAGAGGCAACTGCTAAAATAAGAAGAATCATCGTGAGAAGTGTCATCCATCTGGAAGTTTCAATCTTCAGCACTTTGCTGCCAAGGAGTCCGATCAGGCAGCCGATGACTATAGGAAGCACAATCATCAGGAAGAGCGTCAAAGGCAGTGACATCCCTCCTTTCCCTGTTGCTGAGAGAAGTGTGATTAAAGTAAAAAAGACGATGATCGCAACAATATCATCAAGAGCAGCCAGAGGAATCAGTGTTTTTGTCACTGGCCCCTCTGTCCTGAACTCCTTCACGATTGACAGTGCCGGTGCCGGGGCTGTAGCCAAAGCGATGCTGCCAAATACTGGTGCGAGAAGAAGGGTTGTTCCGATGAAATGGAAGATGACACCAAAAGTGACTGTGACAGTCAGAAAGGTCCAAAGGGACTGAACAATTGTTGTGGTGACGATCTGTTTTCCGGATTTTTTCAGTTCTTTCATGACGAGCTCTGTACCAATCAGAAGTCCCATTGCACACTCAAGAATACTGAGAAGTGTCCTGTACCAGCTGCTGGACAAGAGACTGCTGTTTAAAAGTCCGAATGCATGGGGTCCAAGGATCATCCCGGCAAGAAGCCAGCCAAGTATTGCTGGTAGCTTCATCCTTGAGATGAGTTTTCCCATGAAAAAAGCCAGCAGGACGCCGGCGGTAAGTCTGCCTATCAGTTCTAAAGTCATTTCATTACTCCTTTGTGATGCCGTGGAAAAGTAACGGTAGAAACTTCTTAAGCTTCTGCTCATGCTGATTGAATGCTTCATTCTCTTCCCCATGGTAGTTCTGCGAAAAATAGTAGTTGAACGATTCCTGAAACATCAGAAAGAACTCCATGGCTTCAGCCAGGGATACTTCCTCTCTGAGATGAACACCTTCAAGAATCCTTTCAAAGAGTTTGCGGTTATATACATCCAGTTCCTCTCTTAACTTGCTGATCTCCTCCATAAGATGTTTTGGCGGATGCAGCATAAATGAGCTGAAAAGTCCCATTCCGTCTGGGTTTCCTTCAAAGTATCTGTGACGAAGTTCAAGATAGCGTTTTATATCTTTCTCCGGTTCTCCAGAAAGATTTTCCTTTTCCCTTAGATATTCAACAAGACTGCTTACACATCGGTAAACACAGGAAAGATAGAGATCGTCCTTATCTTTAAAATAATGGTAAATGATACCCTTGGAGATTTCCCCATCTTTACTGATGGTATTGAGAGAGGCCTCAGAGTAGCTTTTTTCTCCAAACTCTTTCATTGCACTCTTTAATATCTGCTCCCGGGTCTTACTGTTTTTCTCTTCCCGTTTCATAATTACACCACCTTGCATATTATCGACCACCTGGTCAATAATATAATGTTATCACACATTGACCGATGGGTCAATAACAGCAAACCCTGAAATCTGACTCATTCAGATTTCAGGGTTCATGAATTTTACCTTTCGACGATTTGCCAACTTACGAGAAAAAAGCTCATGCTCTTTCTCCAAAGTGAACCTGTCGCCTTTGTCTTATTACTCAAGAATTATAAGGTTAGTCTGATTCCTTATCGATGGGATCATCGCATATCATTATATAAGAATATGTGAAACAGTTTTTCTTAAGCTTGGCAGGACATCTGTTTCAAACCATGGATTCTTCTTCAGCCATCCTAAATTCAACGGAGATGGATGAACTAATGGAAAGTACTCAGGAAGATAGCGTCTATAGTTTCTTACAGTTTCCGTAAGGCTCTTTTCTCTGTTTCTGCCAAGGTAATATTTCTGCGCATAGCTTCCGATGAGCACAATGGTTTCTATGTTCGGCATTTCCTCAAGAAGCAGTGGATGCCACTTTTCCGCGAATCCTCTGCGTGGTGGAAGATCACCGGATTTCGCTTTTCCAGGGTAATAGAAATCCATGGGAAGATGAGCGATACGATCTGTAGTGTAAAATACTTCCCTTGAAATGCCCAGCCACTCTCTAAGCCTGTCTCCGCTGAGATCATTCCAGAACACCCCCGATGCTTCAGCTTTCCTTCCAGGTGCCTGACCGACAATGACCATTTTTGCTTCTCTTGAAGCCTTGAACAAGGGCAGTATTCCTTTTCCAGTGAAGCTGCTGTTCATGGGATCCATCATAATCTCATGTCTGATTTTATCCATTGACATCTACTCCTTTATAACGTACTGGGAGCTTTTCACTTTTCAGGTTGAAAGCACATCCGGCATTTCTGGGTGTACATTTCTGACTCCTCTTATACTAATTCCATTGTCTCAGGAAATACCAGAATATTCCAGTAAGTTTAATCGCTGTAAGAGCATTGACACTCCCCATAGCTAAAGCAAGGGGATTCCTGGATGATTAAACCTCTGACCCTTTAATTTCAGGCAGAAGAGTATGACTCCAGGCTAAGGGCTGTGTCATCAGCCCGTCCTAAGCCAGTGCGTAT
>DAMDIS010000092.1:10469-10802 GCA_032100885.1 Proteiniclasticum sp. | reverse complement strand
GCCAGAGAGAGCAGTCTCTCTGGCTTATTTTATTGCTGTTTTGGGGTTGTTACGCAATAGTGTGAGCGGATGTGGAACAGAGATGAGTTTGAAACAGCGTGTAAGCATTGATATATAAAGAAGTTTCAATTTGGTGACAAAATGGAAAACCCTCTTTACAGCGTAACAATGTTATGCTAAAGTTTGAGGAGAGTACAAAGTGAGATGGAGGGATGACTGATGACTGCACTGCTTATTGAAGATAAAAAAGGGTTTATACGATATCTGATTGGATGTTTCATACTGCTTTCGGAATTTCTGCTGACCAATTTTGCCATTGCTAAGATTGCTGGG
>DAMDIS010000092.1:3509-10368 GCA_032100885.1 Proteiniclasticum sp. | reverse complement strand
ACGGGAGATCTCTCAGATCTTGTAAAATTCGGGATCTACGGTCTGCTCGCTTTTATTTATGCTGCTGTCGTATTCATCATCTCGAGACTTCTTCGAATCGGATTCATGAGAGATACGACCTTAAGAATCAGAAGACGCGCTTTCGAGAACATCATGATGAAATCAACAAGAGCATTCAACGGTAAGCTTAAAAATGAATATATTTCCAATCTCGTGAATGACATCAACACTTTTGAAGGAAAATACTTTCATGCACTGCTTAATCTGATTTTCGGTGCAGAGATCTATCTTGCGAGTCTCCTTATTCTCTTTTATCTGGAATGGGAACTTGCGATAATTATGGTAGGGGTGTCGCTTATCATTTTTCTCATCAACAGGTCTTTTCAGAAGAAGACCATAAAAATGCAGGAGGATGTCCAGAAAAGTGGTGAAAGATTCACGGTGAATATCGCCAATACATTTTCAGGACTTGAAATCCTCAAGCTGAACCGGATTGAAGAGAGATTTCTGTCTGGCTCCATGCGGGAAACTGAGCTTCTGGAAAAAAGAAAGGCTGGAATCAATATTTTCACGTTCTGGCAGGGAAGATTTTCAAACTTCCTGGGGTTCATTACCACTATCCTCATCCTTTACTTCATCATCAGCCGACTTGAACCAGGATACGACCTTGCCAGAGTGATGTTTGTCATCTCCATGGCAAGTTCCACAATATGGCCGATTACGGAAATCATGCCGCTGTTCAATGTGCTGAAATCCAACAGTACCATCATTGAGAACATTATTCGAAATGATGAATCTTCCGAGCGAAATGAAGATCTGAAACCCTATGACTTTAATGAGTCAATTGAAGTTCGAGACCTTACTTTTTCCTACGGTGACCGGCGGATTCTGACTAAAGGAAATCTGACTCTTGAAAAAGGGAAGAAGTACCTTCTGAAAGGTTCCAGCGGCGCAGGTAAATCCACATTCATCCAGCTGCTCTCAAAAGTCTACGAAGACTATGAAGGAGAAATCCTCATCGACGGAAGAGATCTTAGAGATATATCGGAAGAAAGTTTTAACCGGCATGTAAGCTTCATCTACCAGGATGTATTCCTCTTTGAAGATACCATCCGAAACAACATCTGCCTTTATAAGTAATACGGGCTTGAACCCCTTCTTTTAAAGAAAGAGAATGGAATGGAAGAGTTCATAGAAGAGAATGGAAAAAACCTTTCAGGAGGGGAGAGACAGAGAATATCCATTGCCAGAGCGATCATCAGAAATCCTCAGATTCTATTTGCTGACGAAGTCACTTCTGCCTTGGATGAATCTCTAGGCAGACTTGTGGAAGAAACGATCCTCTCACTGAATACCACAGTAATTGCAATCTCCCATAGATTTTATCCGGGTGTTACCGAAAAATACGATGCAGTCATTGAAATCCGTAATGGTAGTCTTTACCTGAAGAACATGAAGGATTATCTGAAGGAGGTGCAGGTTCTTGAAGAAGATATATAACAGAACACTGGTTCTCCTTGCAGCTGCACTGCTCATCGGTGCCTTCGCAAAAGGTGTGGGCGGTTATATGTCGCTTCTCATGAGAGATCTTGTCGATACCTCTTTCGCTCCGGGAATGCCGGGGTTTAAAGACATTGCACTCAGGATGGTGGTATTCGCCCTCGTGCTCTTTCTTCTTGAGACGCTGCTTTCATTTGCCAAAGGATTTTACCGTAAAAAAACCAATGTGAATCTGAAAATGTATTATCTTGAGCATATTTTCATGAAGAACATCAATGAGTTCAACAAAGACAGCAATTCGAAGTATGTATCCCATATGATGAGTGATCTGAATACAGTGGACCTTGACTTCATCGATGGTATCTTTGAGCTGGCGCTTGCTGTGATTTCTTTTGTCATCACCATCGTCATCATCGGGGGTGTGAGCATTGAGCTCCTCCTCATCGTACTCGCTGTGGGGAGTCTTGTAGGTTTTCTTTCCAACGTGCTCTCCAAGCCGATTCAGAAACTGTATGAAGAAAGAAGCGGATTATACGACAAATATACCCATTATCTTCAGGAAGTGCTTTCGGCTTTCAGAATCATCCGGGTTAACAGTCTTTATCCAAGGGTTGAAAAGCAGTTTACGGGAAGAAGCGAGAAACTTCAGGAGAAAAGTTACGAAATTGAAAAGAAATCCACCTATATCTATGCGGTGCAGAATTTCATGATCAATTTTGTGGTGCTTTTTGTGATGGCGATCTCCGTCTATTATGCAGTACTCGGAAAAATCACTTTTGGCGGAGTGATTCTCATCCTGAACAACTTCTCCTCTCTCATCGGTCCTTTCCAGAGAGCCAGTGAGCTGTTGCCGAAGATCTTCAGTACGAAGGCCCTCTTTAGAGTGCTGGATGCGTCTCTTCTTAACCAGGAGATTCTGGAAGAGGACGAAGAACTACAGGAGTTCAAGGATGGAATCTCATTCAGAGATGTATCCTTCTCCTATGGAGAGAACCGGGTACTGGAGAATCTGAACTTATCGCTTAAGAAAAACGGCAAGTATCTTATTGTCGGCCCTAGTGGTGGTGGAAAGTCGACTTTCCTGAAGCTTCTGAGAAAGTATTTTCATCCCCAGACTGGTGGAATATTCATCGATGGACTTCCGCTGAACAAGATAACGAAGGAAAGCTACTTCAGTCATATCTCCAATGTCGAGCAGAATGTATTTATGTTTGATGATACGGTCAGAAATAATCTGACCCTGCTGAAGGATATCCCTGAAAAGAACATAGAAGAAGCAATCAGGCGCTCGGGTCTTCAGAAATTTATTGAAGAACTGCCCAAAGGACTTGAAACGGTCATAGAGGATAACGGAAGAAACATTTCCGGCGGTGAGCGTTCAAGGATTGCCATTGCTAGAGCCCTCCTCAATGAATCGGAAATACTGATTCTGGATGAAGCATTTCAGAGCCTTGATTATGATACCGCCCGAGCGATCGAGAGAACCATTCTGGATCTGCCTGAACTCACGGTGGTCAACGTCAGTCACATTCTGATTCCGGAGAATAAAGGTTCATATGACGAGCTTCTCTATGTGGACAAGAAAAAGGTTGAAAGAATTCCTCTGGCAGAGACATCATGACATAGAATAGGGTAAAGCAGACAGCTGCTGGATGAATGTTCAAAAATTAATCCCATACAATGAGAAAAAGCCGGAGTGTATCCGGCTTTTTCCATTGAATTCATATAAATATCTGAAATCCTCAAAAACCGATAATTTTGTTTGCTATGGAGTGGCAAAATCAGTATAATAATAAGGATGTTCATTTTAAGTCCTGCTATTTCATAAAATAGTTCAGATTTTAATTGAACGCGGAACTATAATATAGTATAATGTTATAGTTACAGCGAACAGCGATGATTCAAGAGGTTGCTGGACTAAACAGGTAATTCTTGAGGAGCATGTCAGGTCACGAACCCGGCGAGGGTACCCTGACTGTGTATTGGTGCGGACTCTATGTATGAAACACCCGGCGCAGTTTACGGATATCCGCTGTTGTGCGAAAGAAGTATAACGTACAAAGAAAGAAGGAGGTAACAAAATGGCAAAACAGAAGATCAGAATCAGACTAAAGGCTTTTGATCACAGCGTGCTTGATGCATCAGCTGAAAGAATTGTTGAGACTGCAAAGTCTTCAGGAGCAAAGGTTGTAGGACCAGTTCCACTACCAACTGAGAAGGAAATCATCACAATTCTTAGAGCAGTACATAAGTACAAGGATTCAAGAGAACAGTTTGAGATCAGAACACACAAGAGACTAATCGACATCGTTAACCCATCACCAAAGACTGTTGATGCGCTAATGAGATTAGATCTGCCAGCTGGTGTTGATATCGAAATTAAGCTGTAAGAATAGTTTATAGATAACTCTATGAACTGTTATGACCGCACAATTCTGTGCGATCCGCTAATAAGTTTGGAGGTAAAAAAATGAAAAAAGCAATTATGGGCACCAAGATTGGTATGACCCAGATATTCGATGAAAATGGAAAAATTGTTCCAGTAACAGTCGTTGAAGCTATGCCTAACGTAGTCGTACAGATCAAGTCAGCTGACAAAGATGGATACGATGCAATTCAGGTTGGTTATGGCGAAATCAGAGAGAAGCTTGTCAACAAGCCAAGACAGGGTCAGTTCAAGAAGGCCGGTGTTGGAGTGAAGAGACTTCTTAAGGAATTCAGACTTGAAGAGATCACTCAGGAAGTTGGATCAGAAATCAAGGTTGATATTTTTGAAGCTGGTGAAAAGATCGACGTTTCAGGACTTTCAAAAGGTAAAGGATTTGCTGGTGTAATCAAGAAGTGGAACTTCAGCAGAGGACCAATGTCTCACGGATCTAAATTCCACAGATCAGTTGGTTCCATGGGAGCTTCATCCTCACCATCCAGAACATTCAAGAACAAGAAGATGCCTGGAAGAATGGGACATGTAAATACAACAGTTTTAAACCTGGAAATAGTTAAAGTAATGCCAGAAAAGAATGTAATTCTGATTAAGGGTGGAATCCCTGGACCAAACAAGAGTGTGGTTGTCATCAGAAATTCAGTCAAGGCATAAATCTTAAGGGAAAGGAGGATACAAAATGCCTACAGTAGGATTATTCAATATTGAAGGAACCAAGGTTGGAGATCTTTCTCTAAATGAGAATGTATTCAACGTTGAAGTTAATAAAGCGGTACTGCACCAAGTAGTTGTAGCACAGCTTGCTAATAAGAGACAGGGAACACAGTCTGCAAAAACCAGAGCTGAGGTCAGAGGTGGTGGAATTAAGCCATGGAGACAGAAGGGAACTGGTAGAGCAAGACAGGGATCCATCAGATCACCACAATGGGCTGGCGGTGGTATCGTATTTGCGCCAAAGCCAAGAGACTACAGAATGTCACTTCCTAAGAGCATGAGAAGAGTGGCTATGAAGTCTGCACTTACTGCTAAAGTATTAGAGAATGAAATGATCGTTCTTGAAAGCCTGGAGTTTGATGCACCAAAGACTAAGGATATGGTAAATATGCTTAAAGCATTCGATGTGACAAAAGCACTTATCATCACCGCAGAGTCAAACCACAACGTATACAAGTCAGGAAGAAATGTTGAAGGAATTCAGGTTATGCCTGTAAACAACATCAACGTATATGACCTTCTGAAGTATACAAATCTTATCATCACTAAGGATGCAGTATCTAAGCTTGAGGAGGTGTACGCATAATGAAAAAGTTAACAGTATTTGATATCATAAGAAAGCCTGTTATCACTGAGAAGTCCATGGCTGCCATGGCTGAAAAGAAGTACACATTTTTAGTACATCCAGAAGCGAACAAAGTTGAGATCAAGAAAGCTGTCGAAGAAGTATTCGGAGTACAGGTTGAAGATGTCAAGACAATGAATTCCCTAGGAAAAGTCAAGAGAATGGGTGTTCATATCGGTAAAAGATCCGACACAAAGAAAGCTATCGTTACATTAAAGGCAGATAGCAAGACCATCGAGTTCTTCGACAACATGAACTAAGAACTTCAGATGAGTCCATTATTGGTTTCTTAAACCAGATAATATAATTAAGGAGGAAAGTTTAATATGGCTATTAAGGGTTACAAACCAACCACCCCTTCAAGAAGAAATATGACTGTCAACGCGTTCGTTGAATTAACAACAGACAAGCCAGAAAAGTCACTTCTTGTAAGCAAGAACAGAACCGGTGGTAGAAATGCCCAGGGTAAGATCACTGTTAGACATCGTGGTGGCGGTGCTAAGAGAAAATATAGAATCATTGACTTCAAGAGAAATAAGGATGGTATTCCAGCAAGAGTTGCTACAATCGAATATGATCCAAACAGATCAGCGTTCATCGCGCTTGTTGTTTATGCAGATGGTGAAAAGAGATACATCCTTGCTCCTCTGGGAATCAAGGTAGGCGATGTTCTGATATCCGGTAAGGATGCAGATATCAAGCCTGGTAACACACTTCCTATGCAGAACATTCCAGTTGGTACATTCATACACAACATCGAACTTGCTGCAGGCAAGGGCGGTCAGATGGTCAGATCCGCTGGTACATCCGCTCAGCTTATGGCTAAGGAAGGTAACTACGCAACACTCAGACTGCCATCAGGCGAAATGAGATATGTAAGAATTGAATGTAGAGCGACTATCGGTACTGTTTCAAATCAGACTCACGAAATCATCAAGATTGGTAAGGCTGGTAGAAAGAGACATATGGGTATCAGACCTACAGTCAGAGGTTCCGTAATGAACCCGGTTGACCATCCACACGGTGGTGGTGAAGGTAAGGCTCCAATAGGAAGACCTGCACCAGTTACTCCATGGGGTAAGCCAGCACTTGGATACAAGACAAGAAAGAACAAGAAGTATTCAGACAGACTTATCATCAAGGGAAGAACAAAGTAGGAAGACAACTCTTCCTTTTCTGGAAGAGCCTCTTCTACTAACTTATAATTTCCGAAGGGAGGAAAATAAACGTGAGTAGATCAGTAAAAAAGGGACCTTTCGTAAAAGAAGGTCTTATGAAGAAGATAAATGAAATGAACAAGGCTAAGGAAAAGAAAGTAATTAAGACTTGGTCAAGAAGCTCAACAATTTTTCCAGAAATGATTGGGCATACCATCGCAGTTCATGACGGAAGAAAGCATGTTCCAGTATATATCTCAGAAGATATGGTTGGACACAAGCTTGGTGAGTTCGCACTAACAAGAACTTACAGAGGACATGTAAGCGAGAAAAAGTCAAAGATGAGATAATTTTATCGTAATCGAAAGGAGGATCATTAATGGAAGCTAGAGCTATTAACAAGTATGTAAGAATGTCACC
>DAMDIS010000092.1:1838-3499 GCA_032100885.1 Proteiniclasticum sp. | reverse complement strand
AATCGTTCTTGACCTTATCAGAGATAAGAACGTGATCGACGCTATGGCAATTCTTGAGCATACACATAAGGACGCTGCTGTAGTCATCAACAAAGTGCTGAAGTCAGCAGTAGCCAATGCAGAAAACAATCTTGAATTAGATAGAGATTCCCTTTATGTATCTGAAGCTTACTGTGGCCCAGGACCAACTCTTAAGAGATACCAGCCACATGCACAAGGAAGAGCATTCAGCATCATGAAGAGAACTACACATATCACTGTTGTGGTAAAAGAAAGAGCTTAAGAAAAGGAGGTAATTAAATAGTGGGACAGAAAGTAAATCCACACGGACTCAGAGTTGGTGTAATTAAAGACTGGAACGCAAGATGGTATGCAGATAAGAAAACTTTTGCAGCAAACATCGTTGAAGACCAGAAGATCAGAGAATTCTTAAAGAAGAGACTTTTCAATGCTGGTATTTCACAGGTTGAAATCGAAAGAGCAGCGAAGAGAGTTAAGATAAATATCCATACCGCAAAGCCAGGAGTGGTAATCGGTAGAGGTGGATCAGGTATTGATGCACTGAAGAAAGAAATGTTGCCTCTAGTTGACGGCAAGACTCTTTTACTTAACATCGTAGAAGTTAGGTATGTTGACGGAGATGCTCAGCTTATGGCTGAAAGCATTGCAGCTCAGCTTGAAAAGAGAATTTCATTCAGAAGAGCAATGAAGCAGACAATCCAGAGAGCCATGAGAACAACTGGTGTCAAGGGTGTCAAGACCATGTGTGCTGGTAGACTTGGCGGTGCAGAAATCGCTAGAAGCGAAACATACCGTGAAGGAACAATTCCGCTACAGACACTAAGAGCGGACATTCAGTACGGTTTCGCAGAAGCCAATACCACCTATGGTAAGATCGGAGTAAAGGTTTGGGTCTATAAGGGTGAAGTACTTCCAGTTAAGAAGACTAAGGAAGTTGCAAACGCTTAAAAGTATAGACTAAGAAAGGAGGAATTCGTCATGTTAATGCCTAAGAGAGTTAAGCGTCGTAAGGTTCAAAAGGGCAGAATGAAAGGAAAAGCTACCCGAGGTAATTTCCTTGCCTATGGAGATTTTGGAATACAGGCTACTGAATGCGGATGGATTACATCCAACCAGATAGAAGCTGCCAGAATTGCGATTAACAGATATATTAAAAGAGGAGGAAAACTCTGGATTAAGATTTTCCCCGATAAGCCAATAACAGAAAAGCCAGCTGAAGTTAGAATGGGATCCGGTAAGGGTTCAGTTGAATACTGGGTGGCAGTAGTTAAGCCTGGAAGAGTACTGTTTGAACTTTCAGGAGTTGACGAAGAGAAGGCAAGAGAAGCTATGAGACTTGCTCAGCATAAGCTTCCAATTTCCACTAAATTCGTCACAAGAAGAGATTTTGAAGAAATGGGTGGTGAAGAATAATGAAGGCTAAAGAGTTAAAGAACTTAAGATCCGGTAGCTCCGAAGATCTTTCAGCAAAGCTTCATGATCTCAAGGAAGAGCTTTTCAACCTAAGATTCCAGTTAGCTACTGGTCAGTTGGAAAATCCTATGAGAATTAAAGAAGTAAGAAAGTCCATCGCTCAGATAAAAACCATCATTAGAGAAGAAGAGATTAAGGCTGTTAGCAATTAATCTGTGAAAGGAGGT
>DAMDIS010000092.1:0-1828 GCA_032100885.1 Proteiniclasticum sp. | reverse complement strand
ATGGAGAGAAATAACAGAAAAACCAGAGTAGGCATAGTTACATCCGACAAGATGGAAAAAACCATCGTTGTTGCGGTCAAGACTAAGGTAAGACATCCGCTCTATGGTAAGACAATGAACAGAACAATGAAGTATAAGGTTCATGATGAAAATAATGAAGCTAAGTTCAATGATACAGTAATGATTATGGAAACAAGACCTTTATCTAAGGATAAGAGATGGAGACTTGTGGAGATAATTGAAAAGGCTAAGTAGCATATATAGCTGAAAGGAGGTAAATCATGATTCAACAGCAGACATTGCTAAAAGTTGCAGATAATTCTGGAGCTAAGGTGATCATGTGTATAAAGGTACTCGGCGGAACAAGAAGAAGATATGCCAGAGTAGGAGATATAATCGTTGCTAGCGTTAAGAGTGCAACACCAGGCGGAGTTGTTAAAAAGGGTGAAGTCATCAAAGCCGTTGTTGTAAGAACCGTTAAGGAATCAAAGAGACCAGACGGAACATACATCAGATTTGATGAAAACGCAGCAGTAATCATAAAAGACGATAAAAACCCAAGAGGTACCCGTATTTTCGGGCCAGTTGCAAGAGAACTTAGAGACAAAGACAGCTAAAATACTTTCTCTAGCACCTGAAGTTCTTTAGAAGGAGAGGTGGCTAAGAGATGAAAATACATGTTAAGAAGAATGATAAAGTAATGGTAGTTTCAGGTAAGGACAAGGGTAAAGTATCCGAAGTCGTTGCTGTATTACCTAAAGTTGGTAAAGTGCTTGTAAGAGACGTAAACGTCGTAAAGAAGCATAAGAAACCAAGCAAGACAAACATGCAAGGCGGAATCATTGAGACGGAAGCTCCAATATTCAGCTCCAAGGTTATGCTTTATTGTGACAAGTGCAAGGCTGTAACAAGAATTGCAAAGAAGATCACAGAAGACGGAACAAAAGTTAGGGTCTGCAAGAAGTGCGACACCGTACTTTAGTAAATATTGAAAGGAGGACCACTGATGATTCCAAGATTACAGGAAGTTTATAATGATAAAGTCATTCCACAGATGATGGAGAAATTTTCATACAAGAATGTTATGGAAGTTCCAAGACTTGAAAAGATCGTAATTAATATGGGTGTTGGTAAGGCTAAGGAAAATGCAAAGATTCTTGAATCTGCTGTAGCTGACCTTACACTTATCGCTGGCCAGAAGCCAGTAGTGACTAAGGCTAAGAAGTCTGTTGCTAACTTTAAATTAAGAGAAGATATGCCAATTGGATGCAAGGTTACTTTAAGAAAGGCACAAATGTTCCAATTCGCTGACAAGCTGATCAACATCGCTCTACCAAGAGTAAGAGACTTTAGAGGAGTATCCGACAAGTCATTTGACGGAAGAGGAAACTACTCAATCGGTATCAAAGAGCAGCTAATATTCCCTGAGATTGAATATGACAAAGTCGATTCAATCAGAGGTATGGATATCGTATTCGTAACAACAGCGAAGACAGATGAAGAAGCACGAGAACTGTTAAGGTTCCTCGGAATGCCATTTGCTCAATAATAAGGAGGGAATATCGTGGCACGTAAGGCTATAATAGAAAAATGGAAAAAAGAACCTAAATACGCAACACAGGCTTATACCAGATGCAACTTATGCGGAAGACCTCATTCAGTACTGAAGAAGTATGGTATCTGCAGAATATGTTTCAGAGAACTTGCATACAAGGGAGAAATTCCTGGTGTCAAGAAGGCAAGCTGGTAAACTTTAATTAGTGAAAGGAGGCAATTAAATGGTTATGACTGATCCTATAGCAGACCTTTTAACGAGAGTTAGAAATGC
>DAMDIS010000091.1:8651-10821 GCA_032100885.1 Proteiniclasticum sp. | reverse complement strand
ATATGGGATCGCAACCGCTCAATTGCTATACTGGAGATATAATAATTATGAGAGGTGGCAATACATGAAACTTCAAGGAAAAATACTCTATCTCAGGAAGAAGTCAGGATACTCACAGGAGTCACTGGCAGAAAAACTGGGTGTATCCCGCCAGGCAGTCAGCAAGTGGGAGAATGGTGATGCAGAACCGGAAATCGGAAAGCTCCGTCTTCTAGCAGAGATCTTTAAGGTCTCCACAGACTGGCTCCTATCAGATGAAGACCCGGTGGAAGAACCTGTAAGAAATATTCATAGAGCTTCTTCCATAGAACATCATCCGCACTGGTCAGAAAACATACCCGGTATCATCGGTAAACTGATTAAAAGATACGGATGGCTCTTTGGTGTATACATGGCTGTAAGTGGAGCCATCTTTACAGGTATCGGTATGCTCGCAAGGGTTCTATCCCAGAAAATGCTTTCATCCTTTACACAAAATCCTTATGGTGATGTCTTTGGCATGGAAGATCCATTTGCAAATATCATAGCAAACAACCCAGTCTCCATTATGGGTTCCTTCATTATGTATTTCGGAATACTATTGATGATCGCCGGAACGGTCCTTGCAGTGATTTTGAAAAACAGGAGCAATGAAATCACCGACTAATCCCCATTATTTTCAGATTCATCGGCATTTTAAAGATCCTTCATGGAAGTTTGAGGTTTTCACCATCAGCTTCCATGGAGGATCTTTTCTTTTGTTTATTGCTTTTTACGTGCGACTCTTTATTATGGCTGCATAGCTCCGAAGAGAACCAGCCAGGCAAGGATTGATTTTGCCACCAGACTGAGAATGATGTAGATTCTTTCTCCGTAGATATAGTCTTTCCATTTTCCTACCTTCTTGTACTGAAGGATCATATTCACAGGGAAAGTATTGAAGGCTACAAAGTAGGTTCCGACAATTGCCCATACAAACCAGGGTACCTGACTGAAATTACCGTTACCGAACATATAGAGAAGAATGGCTACCCATGGAGCGATTCCAGCGATGGACCCCCAGATAAATGGACCCCAGTCGATATTGTCTTTGTTGCGTCCTGAGTTCAGCTGCTCCATGACCAGGCCAAAGAGATTCATTGAAGCGTTGACAGCAAAGATCAGGATCAGGGACGCTATATCATAGATTCCAAAAAGAGTAGCGATCAGGACGATCATAATGGATGAGCTCAGGGCGTATTCAAACCATCTGAACTTGTTGATGCCCTGCTGAAGTTCTCTAGAGTACTTTTCATTCAGCTTCCTTGGGATGGAAACCAGTGCATGTGCCGCTGCTGATATAAAGAGAAAAAGTGCAACCATTATGCCAAATGGCAGATCAAAAATGGCTTTTGACTGAAGTTCCAGTGACATGGTTTCCTGATTGAAGGCTAAAAAATTCTGCGTGATAGTGGGCTGGAATTCTCCTATTTTCTGAATGACTGTTGTGGCAAGAAACAGCATTGCCAGTCCCTGCACAAAATGGAGTCCTCCCATGATCATGTTGAATCTTCTCAGTTTACTGGTTGTGATTTCTTTCATGGCTTTTCGTCTCCTTTTACAATTTATCACGCTTTGTGTTCTTATGATTATCATACCCGTTAGGTTCACGGTACGCAATACAATCTAGAGCTAAACCCGTTAAAAATCACATAGCGTGTTAACTCTAAATATCGTTTAGCCTATGACAATCTGCTATGTTATTTCATAAGTTGAAGTGATTGATACTAAACACCGGTATTCATGGACACATCACCTATTATTTAGTATATAATATAAGTAACTCAAGATATGTTTATCAATAAAGTTATGCATTGTAATTCTATCGTAATCGGAGGAAAGAAAATGAAAAAATATGAGTATCAGATTTTTGATTTGAGTCCGACATGGACCCTTAACCCCTCTAAAAAACAGAATGAACTCATTGATCGTCTGAACGAGCTTGGACGTGATGGCTGGATCATTATGTCAGGATTTGAGTTCATGAAACATACAGTTTTCATGAGGGAAATCACTGATGAAGAGAGCGATTTCAGATAACTGAGAGATTTTAGAAAAAAGCATCCTCATATGAGAATGCTTTTTTTGCTAAAGATATTCTATAAGGCTTTTATTTTGTTCCAGATTTCAGGTACCACAGGAATTCCATTTT
>DAMDIS010000091.1:4880-8606 GCA_032100885.1 Proteiniclasticum sp. | reverse complement strand
AAACTCTTCCGATCTTCTCATCCACATCGGATGATCTGATGTCCTCAATAATTCGAGTGACCATTTCATCAACCTGATCCGCTGAATTGAATTTTTTAGGATCGATGGCAATCATGACCTGAGAAAGACCTGCTTCATCCTGCACTTCCTTTGCGATGTCCTGAACGGCATTACCCCCTGAAAGAACAACAGCAAGCATATCGAGTATGATAGACAGTCCGCTTCCCTTCCAGAATCCAATGGGGAGCACTCTTTTTGTCTCTTCAATCACTTTCGGATCGGAGGACAGATTCCCTTCATGATCATATCCTCCAGGTATCGGAAGTTCCTTTTCCTTCAGTCTGTACTCTTCCAGCTTTCCATAGGAGAACTGTGACATGGCCATATCAAGGACCACATGTTCCCCGTTTATTCTTGGCAGTGAGATGATGAAGGGATTGTTCCCGATTTTCGAATCTTTTCCCCCATATGCAGGCATATTGGGCATGGTATTGGTAAAGCAGATACCGATAAACCCGGCCTCAGCCGCCTGCCATCCGAAGGCTCCGCCACGAAGCCAGTGATTGGTGTTTCTTATGGCTACAATACCCATCCCGTTTTCTTCAGCTAAGGTACATGCTCTCTCCATGGCTCTTTTTGCATTGATGTTTCCAAGTCCAAGGTTTCCGTTCCATCTTTCCATGGATCCGAACTTCATCTCACACTCTGGCTTTGCATCTGGCTTTATGACGCCTCGATCGATATAATCGATGATTCTCGGGAATCTGTTTATTCCATGGGAATAGACGCCATCAAGACTGGTCTGTGCAAAATTCTCAGCAGCTTCATGGGCTGTCGCCTCATCAAGCCCACGTTTAAGTAGTATTCTCTTAAATTCATTCAGCATTTCTTCATATGAAACTCTCATAGTAATCCTCCGTAACTGTTCTGATATTCTATACTCATCTTATCATGAAAAGCCTGTTTTTCATCAGCAAAAAGCAGATACCCTAAGATATCTGCCTGGACTTTTTCCGTTCAAGAACCAGAAGACTCACCGCGATTATAAAGGTAATCAGCTCAACGACTGGAATGGTCATCCATACACCATTTATGCCCATATTCGACGCAAAGATGAAAAGGATCGGCGGAATAAGCATGATCCCTCTCATAAGTGAGATGATAAATGAAGGTCTTGCTTTTGCTTTTGCTGAGAAATAGGAAATGATTGTGATGTTCACCCCTGCTATGAGGAACGATGAAAAATAGATTCTCATTCCTTCTTTTGCAATGAGGTACAGCTCAAGATTGTTCTCTGAATTGAAAGCCCTGATGATCTCATCGGGATAGCTTGCAAAGAGAAGATAGAGCGCTGCGCCTAAAACAGCTGAGAGGATGACGCCAAGCCTTAACGTCCTTCTCACGTTCTCCTTGTTCCCGCTTCCATGATTGAAGCTTATGATCGGCTGTATCCCCTGCCCGATTCCCGAGAAAATGGCTATGAGAATAAGGGCAAGGTTTGCTATGATTCCGTATGCGGCAACACCGATGTCACCGATGTAGTGAAGAATGACAAGGTTGAAAATCAGGATCACAAGACCTGAAGATAGCTCAGTGATGAAGGTCGGGATACCGATGGATACGACTCTTCTGATGTCCTGAAGTCTTACGGCTGTTTTAACCAGGTTAAACCGGTTCTGTTTCTTTACAAAGAACGGCACCATGACCAGTATGCTGAGAAGAGGTGCGATACCTGTTGCAAGAGCAGCACCGAACATACCAAGCTTCAGGGGATAGATGAAGATATAGTCAAGCAGGATGTTGCTTAAACTTCCTGTCATCATGGCCGCCATGGCAAGCTTCGGATGACCGTCATTTCTCACCATGCTCACCAGTATGCTGTTCACCATGAAGGCTATGGAGAAGCTGAATACCGTTCTTGTATAGTCCAGGGACAGATCCGTAAGGATCCCTTCCGCACCCAGAAGGGTGACAACCTCCTTTGAATACAGGAGCCCTGTCAGGGTAAATAAAATTCCAATAAAAATGCCCAGAATAATCATCTGGGTAAATACCTCATTTCCTTTTCTGCCTCTCTCCTGACCACGGTAGATGGCATATACAGTACCTACACCCGTTCCAATGAGAAGACTCATGGCATAAACAACTGTATAGGCAGGGATCACAAGGTTCAGTGATACAAGACCGTCTTTTCCCACACCATTGGCGATAAAATAGGTATCCGCCAGGATAAATGCCGAAAAACCGATCATGCTAATCACATTTAATGAGACGTACTTAATAAACGTACGATATAATTTCTTTTTCTCTATGGAAACGCTGTTCATCTCTTCCTCCAACGATTCTAAATCAGGAATAGTCTTACAAGTTCATCAATATAAAGCCTGATAATTCCTTTTAGAATGCTCAAATCTCATATACTATACCTAATTTTTAAAAAATCGTCAAAGGTCGAAAATTTCAATTTGAATAACCCCAATCATTATTTATTGCGATTATGATTGTTCTACAGGAAAAGTAGTGACACTCTATATGATTTTTACCCTCTAACACCGCTTTTTCACACACTCTCAGGATTTTAAATATCTATGAAAACCTTTGAAGCTGTGATAAGATATTGAAATGTAAAAATATAATTAGACGGGATGGGTTAACATGTTCATCGGTGAAATTGCCGCATTATTAACTGCTTTCTGCTGGGTAGGATCTTCAGTATCCTTCGAGTACTCAGGAAAGAAAGTCGGATCTTTAGTACTTAATCTAATGAGACTTGTCATCTCATTATTCATCATCACGATCATAAATTTCTTCATCACGAACGGATTCCGAGATCTCAGTGTCTCCCCGGAAGCATTCCAGGCACTTCTCTTTTCTGGGCTTGTGGGATTTGTCATAGGAGATATGTTTCTCTTCCAGGCATTTGTTGAAATCGGCGCTAGAGTATCCATGCTGATCATGGCCCTTGCACCGCCCATCACAGCGGTTCTGAGTTACTTTATCCTTGGTGAAACTCTTGGTCTCATCCAGATTGCCGGTATGATGCTGACCTTCATCGGTATCGCCATCGTCATTACCGGTAAAGAAAAAGGAAGCCAGAAAATTGTTGTGAAGCATCCTCTTAAAGGAATCACCTTCGCTTTCCTTGGTGCTGTTGGACAGGCTCTTGGGCTGATCCTCTCTAAAGTCGGTGTAGCGGAGCTTAATCCTTTTGTCGCTACAGAGATCAGAATTTTTTCCGGAATACTCGGATTCATTCTCATCATCACCTTGACAAAAAAGTGGCCGAATTTCTTCAGCGCATTCAAAAACAAAACTGCCATGGTGGGCATCACCATCGGATCCCTATTCGGACCTGTCATTGGTGTTTCCTTATCACTCATGGCAATCAAGTATACTTCTACCGCTATCGCTTCCACGCTTATGGCGATTGTACCGATCCTGATCATTCCTGTAAGCATCATCTTCTTCAAGGAGAAGATCAAAGCCAATGAAGTCATCGGTGCACTTGTGGGTGTACTTGGTGTAGCAGTAATCTTTATGGGCTAATCAGTATTCACTGGCAAACATCATTGTAGAATATTCTCCATCGTCGATAACAAAGATCTTGTTATCTGATTCGATGGAGAATATTTTTGATTTCAGGATGTAATCCCTGGAATAATCCGGTTCCTCCTGACGATGAGTAAGTTTAACCTCTCCTTCTTTATTCTCAAGTTTAAATACCTG
>DAMDIS010000091.1:3767-4731 GCA_032100885.1 Proteiniclasticum sp. | reverse complement strand
ATTCCAATCACCTCGTATATTTGATACTGATATTATGGTGATAAAATGACCCCTATATTCAAAAAAGATGACCAAATTCTGGTCATCTTAACACTTTAATCGGTAATGATATAATCAAATAAATCTTCCCTAACTGATGTGTGAAGCCTGTAGTGAATTTCAACAACATTGCTATTCGTATTTTTCATAACTTTTTGAACTGGCTCACCTACTGGTTGCATCGTTCCTAAATAATAAAATTCTTTAGAGTTCTTATCATCTTTATTCTTTCTCACAAACAAATGGATAGTGTACCCTCTTTCTATTGAATTATATATCTTTTGTATTTCGTTAGAATCTATTTTTCTGCTATTTTTAGAGATTGCAAGTAAGTCCTGAGATGTTACAAATCTGTCAGGGTACTTTATTGTTTCATTCATCTCTTCTGATTTATCATAATTGATAAAAACTGGAAATGTTTTAGTTTTATCATCAAATTTATATCCACCGATAATTTGCCCATTATGCGCAGTGTCCCAATCAAATAATCTGCAAACATCATCATAGTTGTATTTTTGATAAAGCACGAAATTGGAATCTCCATATCGAACGCTATATTTTTCTCTATTGTTTTCCAGTCCCATTTCAACTAGCTCTAACATCATTTCTTTAAAGTTAGTGTCCTTAAGACAAGTCTCAAATACAGCAGAAATGGTATAGAGGTCCCTATCTTTCTCGATGAAAACCACATCTGCATAACTTGCTTTTGATGGTCCTGTAGCATAATTCTGTGTAAACTGGTTCACAAGATTTATCATAGTATTCTTCTTAATCTTAATCTGATATTTGTCCATTAGCAGTTTTTCAATCTTAGGCAGGACGTCATACTTTTCATTCATGATGATCTTGATCATTTCTAATTCATGAGGTCTTTTTCCATTGACATACTTCTGTGAGATAAACTCCACAAATCGCTCCTGGACAT
>DAMDIS010000091.1:1158-3711 GCA_032100885.1 Proteiniclasticum sp. | reverse complement strand
CTTTCAATGTCAATTGCCCCATTCTTCTGAAACTCATTCAGCTTTGGTATTCTACCAATACGCTGCCTAAGCATCAGATAGGATTCTCTGATTAACTTGAGATCGTTGAAGTTAGCCCGATCAATGGCTTTATAAATTCTCTCGCGCGTGATTTTATCAAAATTTACTGTTGAGGCTCCATATATTGTCTTGTTTACTTCTTTAATATACTTACGGATATTATCTTTGTTATATGTCTGGTCTCCTGACAATGCGATCGGAATCAGGTAGTTATTATCATAGTTGCCGATAAAATCCAGCACTACAACATATTCTTTGTCTACAATTTTCCTTAGTCCTCTACCCAGTTGCTGAACAAAGATAATAGCAGACTTCGTGGGTCTAAGCATAATGACCTGATTCACCTCAGGGATATCCACACCTTCATTAAATATGTCCACCGTGAAAATATAGTCCAGACCACCATCATAAGTTTCCTGTCCTAATCGTTCCACAGCCTCCATTCTCTCTTCTTGTGAGTTTGCACCACTTAAAGCGGTAGTCCTATATCCAAGAAGGTTGAATTTGGAAGAGAGCACTCTAGCTTCCTCATTCGTACTGCAAAAGACAAGTCCTTTAACTCTATTACCGGAATAACCATAGAACTCAATTTTTTCTTTGATATATGCTACACGTTCATCAGATGTCAGATGATTGAATGTAGTCTTGTCATCAATCAGGCTTCCATTAATTGTAAGCTCAGTGACGCCAAAGTAATGAAACGGACAGATCATACCTGCCTTCATTGCACCATTCAGTCTGATTTCATAAGGTACATTATGATGAAACAACTCATAGATATCAAAGCCATCCGTTCTTTCTGGCGTAGCAGACATACCCATCAGAAATTTCGGTTTGAAATAATCGATGATCTTTCTATAAGAAACAGCACCAGCTCTGTGGACTTCGTCAATAGCAATATAATCAAAGTCCTTGGGATCAAATTGATGAAGCACATCGTCCTTCGATATGGTCTGAATCGTACTGAAGATAAACTCTGCTTCAAGATCTTTATGATTCCCGCTTAAAACTGCCATCTTTCTCTCATATCCAAAGACTCTCTTAAAACTCTTCAGTGCAGCTCTTGCGATCTGTTCACGATGAACAACAAATAGAAATCTCTTAGGATTAAACTTCTTCACATCAAACGCTGAGAGGTATGTCTTACCCGTTCCAGTAGCAGAGATAATCAGGGCTCTTACTTCTTCAAGGAGTCTAACTTTTTCCAGCTCATGAAGAGCCTCCTGCTGCATGATGTTTGGCAGAACCTGGCTGAGATTAATGATCTCACCGCCTGAGTTTTCTCTGATTGCCTTTTCCGTAGATCTTCGTATTCTTCTTTCCATGTCATATATTTTTTTATATTCATCAAGCCATTCCTTTGTTACAGGTGTAGCATGATCAAACATATAACTAAATTCTTGAAGCGTATTTTTAACCAGAGCACCTTCCTCAGAAGAAGATACCTTCAGATTCCACTCTTTGTTCTCACATAAAGCATATTGGGTCAAGTTGCTGCTTCCTACTATGATCGAATATTCTTTTTCATTTCTGAAAATGTAGCCTTTTGTATGCATTTTTGCAACATCCTGAGTTATGATCTTAAGCTCAATATTCTTTAATTGCAGCAGTCTTGTTAACGCTTTTGGCTCAGAGAAATTCTGATATTGAGATGCGAGAATTTTCCCTTTTATGCCCCTATCTGCTAACTCCTGTAGAGTATTAAGGAGAACCGTAACGCCACTTTCTGTAACAAATGCAACTGAGAATAAAAACTCATCACATTTAGACAGCTCATTTATGATACTGGTTAATACTTTCTCTCCTCTATTAGGATCATTAATAATAAGCCTTGGTTTATATCCCTCCAAAGCAATTTGTGTGCCATCAATAAATCCATGAATTAACCCTTCTTTTAGCTGACTATTGCTGTTCATTTATACCTCCTGGGAAAGCTTATTAACTATCGGTATATCTGCAGGTGCCCAGTCAAGACCCTTTAATTTATCTCTTGTTAACCATCTAAATCCAATATGTTCATGCATTATAAAATCAATTTCTTCTACATGAGCAATGTAGCTGTGCATGATGATTCTGAAGTCAGGATAAGTATGATCCACTGTCAGATAATAATCATCTTCTGAAATGTTTAAGTTTATACCCATCTCTTCCTCAAGCTCTCTCATCAAAGCAGTATGCTTAGATTCTCCTGATTCTACTTTCCCACCAGGGAATTCAAATTTTTTCGATATATATTCCAGTTTATTTACATTTCTCTGCATGCAGAGCACCTCATTATTCTTAATAATGATTGCTGCCACTACTTCAATTGTCTTCATCATTCACCTTCAAGATTATTTATTTGCGTTTCCGTCATATGTCCAGTTTTCATCATCATGATAGATCATCCTCTTGGACATTCCACCATCAACATTAATATTCTCTCCGTTAATAAAATCAGAATTCGGATCACATAAGAACAATACAGCTCGAGCAATATCATTAGGTTTTCCT
>DAMDIS010000091.1:0-1065 GCA_032100885.1 Proteiniclasticum sp. | reverse complement strand
ACTCTTTGAGATGGATGCTGAAGCTTGTCAGAGTCGCTGAACTCATCTTCCTCTGTTGTATCAATCCATCCAGGACTTATGGAGTTTACCCTGACTTTACCAGATAGGCTAATCGCCATGGCATGTGTAAGTGCTGTGATTCCGCCTTTTGCTGCAGAATAGCTTTCTGTATCCTTCTGACTCATAAAAGCTCTTGTAGAAGAAATATTTACGATTGAAGCTCCTTCAGAAAACATCTCTTTGAGCAGTAATGTAAGAAAATAGGGAGCAGTCACTCCAACTCTTAAAACCTCATTGAAGTCATCATAGGAGCAGTCACTGTCTAACCCTTTATTGCTGAAGCAGGCGTTGTTGATCAGGTAATCAACCCTTCCATACTTCAATTTTATCGCGTTTGTAAAATTGCGAAGTTCTTTTTCAATCCCAACATCACCCGTATAAAAAAGATGCTTTGTATCTTCTCCATTAATTTCTTCAATAAGAGATTCGCCAGCATCCTTATCTTTATCTATAAATGCCACATGACATCCTTGCTTCACAAATGTTTTCACTAAGTAACGTCCGATTCCATTGGCTCCGCCTGTAATGACACACACCTTATTGTAAAACATGATAACCCTCCTCATTTATTGAATCAGTTCATACGCTATTTATATTATACATGATCTTCTTTTCATTTGTGTCATCTAATATATTATTGCTTATAATATAGAACATTAATTGTCTCTTTTCAGGATAATCAAAAAAAGCCGCTACGAACGGCTTTTTATTGTCACTATGATAGTCTGATCCAGTCAATAAGCGAGGACATCAGAAAGATTACAATCAGAACTAAGGTAACAGCCATCGCAGTATATATATCCTGAGGCATAAATTCACCATTAAGAAGTGGAACTCCTTGTGATATCAGGCTCATTGGATTATACGGTGCTGCATCAGGAAAGATTCCTAATATGGTCAGGATGATCACTACTCCACCGGTAAAAAGGAGAGATCCGTAAATGCTCTTAAAGAGCAGACCACCAAAAATCGTGAGAACCAGAAGGAGTATCCCGAAAAGCCACA
>DAMDIS010000090.1:10534-10853 GCA_032100885.1 Proteiniclasticum sp. | reverse complement strand
CATGAAGACTGGCTCATGTATCTGAGTCTTGATTTCAATACCTTCATGTTTACTCAGACCTTTGTGAAAACTGATGGCACAGGAAGAAAAGACTATATAGCAGGAGGTGGCATTTCACAGGAAGAAATCGTTACCTATAAAATGAAGGAAAAGATAGCTACGGATGAGCTCACGGTGGAATGCGTCTCTTCCTACGCGACAAATATTCTGGAGAGCAGTGATCCTGAATCCGATTCACCAATATTTGACGAAGTAACGGACGGCGCCTATATTTTCCTAAACACCATCATTACAAATGATACTGATGCGCCAATCGACC
>DAMDIS010000090.1:8580-10455 GCA_032100885.1 Proteiniclasticum sp. | reverse complement strand
GGGCATTCTGGAAGATCTGAAAAGTGAAGACAGGACAATCTACTGGCCGCTTTTAGCCGATGTTACAGACGAAGAAAATAAAGAGAAGCCTGCGTTTTCTCTTCCACGGGAAAAGTACAGCGAGAATCTTTCCATCGGACCTTATGAGACAAGAAATATCCAGATCTATCTTGATCTTTATGAACCTGAATTCCCTATCTATCTGGGACTGTTCAGTAACGAAAGTCAGGATCCTGGGTCAGCTTTCGTGGTGAACCCCGATGAGGAAAATTATGTGGTCAGCTGGGCTTCCTCCATGGAAATCATGGCGGAGAGGTTTCCTTCGGCACAGATCAGCCAGTTAAGCGGAATGGGCTACCAGCTGCCCGGAGAGAAAGAAGAACACTTCTACTACACCTTTGCGGTTAATGAAGATCTTTCAGGTGATCTTGTCTATTACTTTGTCAGAAGAGATGACGGAATGATCTACACTGGTGAAATCAGCGAAGAAAATCCCGACTACATTGCTGTTCCGGTAAGACCGCTCCCATAACACGAAAAAAACAGAGCTTCTTATTCCCTACCTTCAGCTTTCTCAGAAGCTCCTTTTTATTTCTTTCTCTTGATCCATATTCTAATGATCACAAAGTAAAATTCCAGATCCGACTTCTTCATACTGCCGGCGGAGAAGCTTTAAAGTGCACAAAATTCCGGATAAATCGGAATATATTGACGTGAAAGGAAGAGACCTGTACCATAACCTTAGAGGGTACTGAAGAAGGATGTTTTATGCATTTGAATATCCGACATTCGAGTGACAGGTGATAATGTGCAGTCTTCATAATAAGTGCTCAAGATTATACTATCTATGAGATATCCTGCCATACTGCAATCTGACATGTGCCTGTCTGAATGAGAAGACCGGAGAGCAGTGGGCTAAAGGACAATATCAGCATCAGTCAAGAAATTTGAATGAAACCAGAGATATTCTGAAAGATAAAAAAGATACCATCTATCGAACTTTCATAAATAAAGGAGCTGTATAGCATGAGCGAAGAACATATTGTCAAGGCGGAATTTCCTGATTCCGGTTATATGCCCATCATTGATTTTGAATCCTGGAGAGTGGCAGTCCTAAGGTACTGTGACGATCTTAATCCTGAAGGTCTTGTGAACATGCAGAAGCATATGCTTACTGATGAAGTTTTTGTGCTGATAAACGGAACGTGCAATCTCTATTCCGCTGGAACTGGTGATATTCCCGGTGTCATTGAGAAGGTTCCGATGGAAAAACATAAGGGCTACAACGTCAAACAGGGTGTCTGGCATACCCATACCCTTAGCGAAGATGCTGAAGTTCTCATTGTGGAAAACCAGAATACTTGCGATGACAATTCCCCTGTATTTCTGATTAACGATGAAATGAGAAAGAGAATCATCGAACTGGAAGCTGAATAACAGAACTGAAATGAGCTGAAGACTACAGGGAGGATGGGTAATATCCATGCTCCCTGTTTTTACATTACTACTCGCCTGCTTCATTGACTTCAACCTCTTAATATATTACAATAACTAGTGTTCAAGCCTTCATAGTTAAATGGATATAACAAGCCCCTCCTAAGGGCTAGTTGTGGGTTCGATTCCCGCTGAGGGTACCATTACTATTTTCATTGTGGTTGAATCACAGGGGAAATATAGATTTCAAAACTGTAAGAACCACCAATAGTTTTCAGAGTTATTTTAAGTGAATATTATGCAAGTAAATTGAGCTGCAAGGCTCTTTTTTATTATCTAAATATAATCCTTATCCTCAATTAATTCCCAGGAATAAAGCAGCTTTTCAATTTCTTCATGATAATCGTATTTATACGCCATTTGAGAAACACTTCTGATCAC
>DAMDIS010000090.1:5351-8570 GCA_032100885.1 Proteiniclasticum sp. | reverse complement strand
TCTGTATCATAAAACATACAAGGATTTGAATACTCACTTGTATATAACGCCGAGCTCAAGATTAAGTGCAGTTTGTGGCCTTATCCCGGGACTTGGGATATCCGCACAAAAGACAAAGTTACAAAACCCCGTTGTGCATGACTTTGCAGCAATGCTTTATTTGTTTTACTTGATTACATATTCAGATAAACATAAACAACATACCTTTGAAGATCTAAAATCATTACTTAAGACTAGAGTAGCCATAAACAAGTTGTTTTTTGTGAATAACACTCACATTTTAACAACATATGAATTTGCATCTAAAATTGTTGACTTTTTTCATAAATAAAGCAAATAATAACTATGATGAACAAAAAGGTTAGGAGCTTTTTTGCCGGAGAGGTACATAAGTATCACTCTGGATTTTTTATTTTATCCCGAATTGTGTCTCAAGGACTCATTTACGGTGAACGTTACCGCAATCAAAATTTCAAAAATGAGTACTTTCGAAGAAAATTACAGAGAGGAAAAAACCTATAAGCATCGATATGAAAAACTTTGAAATCACTTCATGTGTGTGAATGAGCGACAACGTCAATTATTCCCGCTGAGGATACCATAAAGCATTTTCCCACGGTTGAATGGGTACAGAAAAACCTCTCAAAGTATTATATATAATTATAATACATGAGAGGTTTTCTTATGTTCTCACCGAGCCATGGACCCAATAAAACGACCGCTAGTTTCTTATCACGCTTTCCGTCTATGCCTTTGGCCAATTTAAAGAATTGTTGTTTTACAACTCAAGATTGATTAGATGCAGCAGTTCTGTTACCTACGTATATTATTTGAGACTTTTTTAATCCACTCTTCTGCGTTGTTCTCAACAACGAGTTCCTCATCAACATAACCATATGCTTCAGTTTCATAGGCAGCACAGTTTTCAATGCATCCTACTTGAACAATATCTTCGCCAACGGCTTTCTTTAATTGTTCAATATTTATGTTTGAACAGTGTTCGCAAACTTTAATCATAATTTTCTCCTTTAACCGACTATAAAAATAGTCTTTTTGATTGACTGAACAGCAGTTACCACAACGATAAACATGCTCCTCATTATACAATATCTGCCTACACCATCGCAACATCAGTATCAGCACCAATAGGATCATTCATTGCAGAATCAAAATAACCCTAGTGCCCCTCACTGCATTGATCAATAATGCCTTTTTATGTTCCTTTATATCAGCAATGTTCCTGATTTCCTGCCTAGAAGACAGCATGGCAGAAAGATACGTTGGGTAGAAGGCATCCTACACTTTTTTTGAACATCTGGACCTGATATTTTGCATATTGATTATTCATCATTAATTTACAATCTGATTTCCTGCATTAAGTATAATGAAACCAATAAACGCAATTGAGGTAATCTATATGGTTAAAGAAACAGATCAGATACCGGAAAAGATAGCATCCCTTTCCCCGCACTGGAAAAGAGAGACTGTGATTTTTCTTTCCAGTCAGGCTGTATCCCTTTTTGGTTCGTCTCTGGTGCAGTACGCCATCATGTGGTATATTACCTTATCGACCTTGTTCGGCTTCATGCCGCAGCTCATCATATCCATTTTCGCCGGAGTATGGGCGGACCGATATGATCGCAAGAAACTGATCATACTGTCTGACCTTGGAATCGCCACTTCAACCTTTATCCTGGCCATCATCTTCCTCTCGGGGTATAGAGGAATTGAAGCCCTGTTTATCGTTTCGTTTATCCGATCGATCGGAGCAGGTATCCAGACACCGGCAGTATCGGCAATGCTGCCTCAGATCGTTCCTAAAGAAAAGCTCATGAAGGTAAACGGGATAAACTCAAGTGTGCAGTCCATCATGATGCTTCTCTCCCCCGCATTGAGTGCACTTCTTCTCACCTACTCGGATCTGCCCGTCATCTTCTTCATCGATGTCATAACAGCAGTATCTGCTGTTGTACTTCTCATGATCCTGAAAGTTCCGACCCATCGACAGGCTTTATCCGATCAGAAGGAAAACTATCTTTCCGATTTCAAAAACGGAATCAGGTATGCCGGCGGCAACGGTTTTATCGCTTCACTCATCCTTGCCCAGCTGATCCTCAGTTTTCTTGTGGCCCCGGTGGCCATGCTTACCCCTCTTCTTGTTACAAGAAGCTATGGAGAGGAATACTGGCGACTGACGCTTAATGAGATCTCATTTTTTGGTGGAACCATTATCGGTGGTTTTCTGATCGTCATCTGGCAGGGATTCAGGAATAAAGTCAGGACCTTTTCTGTCTCGCTGACTGTTCTCGGTCTACTTACTCTTTTCATGGGGCTGACAGACCAGTTTTTCCTGTACATTGCCGCAATGACTCTGATTGGACTATGTATGCCCTATTTCAATACCCCAATTGTCACGCTCCTTCAGGAGAATGTTCCCGATGACAAGCTGGGAAGAGTCTTCAGCCTGATCAGCGCGTCGTCCATGATGATGCCACTGGGCATGCTGCTGTACGGACCGATGGCAGAAGTGGTTTCCATAGAAAGTATTTTAGCAGTGACAGGTATGCTCATGATCATCCAGTCTCTTTTCATCTATAGAAATAAAAAACTCCTTAACTACCATGAGCAGGATTTCCAGTAATCCATAAATACAGGTTGCCTTATCTTAAAGGTTATCTGCTTAGCATAGGAGGTTAGATATGATCTATATCACAGGAGATGTACATGGAGATATTGAACGGTTTAAACCGGAAAATACACCTGTGGTCGCTGAACTCAGGGAAGAAGATTATTTTCTGATTGCGGGTGATTTCGGATTTCTTTTCCGGATGAACAAAGCGGAGGAGGAGAATCTGGATCATCTGGAAAGTCTTCCATTCACAGTTCTCTTCATCGATGGGAATCATGAGAATTTTGACGCCTTAAACAGCTTTCCCGCTGAAATATGGCATGGCGGAAAGATCCACCGGATAAGACGCAATGTCTTTCATCTCATGAGAGGACAGGTCTTCACCATTGAGGACCGCACTTTTTTTACCATGGGCGGTGGATTCAGCATCGACAAGTTCCTCCGGAAAGAACACGTATCCTGGTGGAAGGAAGAAATCCCGTCAGACGAGGAATTCAATGAGGGCAGGAAAAATCTCAAGGCACATGATCATAAAGTGGATTTCATCATTACCCATGCTGCACCAGAAAAAATCATGAACATGATATTCC
>DAMDIS010000090.1:1385-5341 GCA_032100885.1 Proteiniclasticum sp. | reverse complement strand
GAACCATGCACCGGAGCTAAAACTTAATCTCTTCCTCCAGTAAGTTATGGATACCACAACTTACACCCACTGGTATTTCGGCCATCTTCATCAGGAAAGAACCTTTCCATACAATGTGACTCAGCTGTATGAGAATGGACTTGTGCTTGATACCGGCAACTGAGACAGACTGCCGCATAAGTAGAAGGAGCATCCCAAAACCGTTACGGTTTAGGGGTGCTCCTTCAGTTCTATTGCATATCTCTTTCTATATTCTTCTTACTCAGCAAGATACTCGTTTGCTTCAGTAACAAGCTTTGTCATGAGTTCTTTAACCGTGACGATTTCGCTGACTCTATAGGCATTTGATCCTGCGAAAATCAGTCCTTCCTGCCCTTCTGCCGAATGCATGAGCGCATCTGAGATGCAGTAAGGGGTTGTTGGATCACAGGGAATGAGACAGTTGTAGCATCTCTTCACCGGAATATTTCCCTCATCCATCTTCTCTGTGAAGGAATTTCTGATGGCGCGTCCGGGCATACCCACAGGGCTGTTCACGAGCCTGATGTCTTCTTTCTTTGCATTGATATACGCCTTTTTAAATTCCAGATCGGCATTGCATTCTTCTGTACCCACAAAGCGGGTACCCATCTGAACACCTGATGCGCCAAGATTCATATAGTATGCGATATCTTTTCCGTCAAAGATTCCACCCGCAACCACCACTGGGATCTTCACACCGTACTTCTCCTCAAATGGTCTGATCTCTTCCAGAACTTCCTTCAGAATGTCCTCGAGGTTCATATAGGTTTCACTCTCCATGACATCTTTTTTGAAGCCAAGATGTCCACCGGCAAGAGGGCCCTCTACGATAAACATATCTGCCGGGATGCCGAACTTCTTGTCGTAGACTTTTGAAATCAGTTTTGCGGCCTTTCCTGAAGATACCACCGGTGCGATCTTCGTATTGGTGCCTTTTACCATCTGCGGCAGTTCAAGGGGTAGACCAGCTCCCGTCACGATAAGATCGATGCCCTCTTCTATAGCTGTTGTGATCAGTTCGTTATATGTCGTCATTGCAGCCAGAAGATTGACGCCTATGATGCCCTCAGGTGCAATTTCTCTTGCTTTTCTTATCTCTTTTCTCATTGCTCTTTTGTTGGCTTCAAGGTTATTTTTAAGGAAATCCCCTTCCCTGTAACCGATCTGTACACCAGAGATGATTCCTATACCGCCCTCTTTTGCTACTGCACCTGCCAGTGAGGAAAGGGATATTCCTATACCCATGCCCCCCTGAATAATCGGCCATTTAGAAACCAGATTTCCGATGCGAAGATGATTTAATATGTTCAAATTTATACCCTCCAATATTTCAATACCTCTATTATACATAGGTATACTTTGAGACTCAAAATATTAAGGGATAATTAAGAAACAAAATAGTGAGCGATTGAACGGTCTCTTTATCTGATCCCTCCGTATCAGGCCGACTGTGGCTTCGATTCCTGATTTTCACCGGATCATTTCTTAAATTACGGAGCGATAAATATCGGCAGATCAGGTGGATAATAAGTGAAAGAGACTGTCATGACCGCAAGAACAATCACAATGAGCGTACCTGAGCCGAAATAGATCCATCTTGGCACTGCGACCCTGTAGACATGCATGGCCAGAAGCTGACCAATGACGACACTGATCATGGAAGAGAAATTAACCCAGGTCGCTTCAATACCGATGGCTCCAGACCACATATAATACCATAGTACAATTATGAGCATACCGAAAATGATACTGATGGCCATTGCCTGGAACCATTTCTTCATAGACAGACTCTTCTTTTTTCCGTAAACGGCGTAGCCAATGATCCACCAGAGTAAAGTCGGCCAGTAGATCATCTTGAGATGCTCCCAGATACTCTCGCTGACAGGAGACACAAGTCCGACAAAGTAGTTCTCACCCGACCATTCATAGGCAAAATGAAGCGGTCCGGCAATGAGAAGGATCACAAAAATTCCAGTGAAATGATAAGTTCGCACAAATCTTATCGATCTTTCTGCTTTGTTTTCTCCATAAAGAAGCATGGAAAAATCCTCCTTCCTCCTATTCAAAATACATGGATAACAATATAATCGGGATCTTTTCTATATTTTAACCCATCTCCCGATGATTAGACAGACAACCATGCCTCATAAGAATGGACATGCAATTAACTTTCTGTGACCATTTCAATATGCACAAAAACGGACTCTTTACAAAAATTCTTTCCTTGAGCGGGAGTCATTCATCTGATACCAACTGTTCATAAAAAGAATCTGTGTGTTATGTTACAATGTAAAAAACAACTGACGATTACTGGGAGTGAGGATTATGAAGGATACACCGGCAATGCAGACCATAGAGTCCACCAGAAACCTTGGGGTACTGGAGCAGCTCATCCTGATCGCGTTTTTTGTTCTCCTTTGTCTGACTGTCTATTTTCTTTACCATATCGGCAACAGACATGTGGAACAGGAACGAAGACTACACTTTACAAAAAAGCATCTCAAGCTGATTTTCTTTGTGCTCCTTGGCATTCTTGCACTCTGGTGGCTGATGGGAAAATCAGATCTTCTGATGTCTATACTGATCCCATTTATTATCGCAGGAGTATTTGCTTATGCCTTCAATCCTGTGGTCAAATATCTGATTAAGCTCGGCTTATCCCGACTTCTTGCCGTCATCATCATATTTGTCGTACTCATAGGTGCCATCACAGGTTTCTCCATCGTTTTCTTCCCCATGCTCGTGGAGGAAATTACAAATCTTGCATCGGCTCTTCCTGAAATCAGTGAAAGCTGGTATGGAAGAGTATCTCAGTGGTATGAAAGTACCATCGGAGAGCAGCCTGCAGCTCCTGACACCATAGAAGGTGTCCTTGAATACTTCAATATCGGTCTTCAGTCCGTAACAGACTGGTTCTCAAGATCGGCCAGCGATATCCTCTCCGGGATAGGTTCCTTTGCATCAAGTCTGGTACACATTGTGACCATACCGGTGCTGACCTTCTACTTCATGAAGGACGGAGATGATATCACAGATTTCTCCAAAAAGCTCATCCTGCCAAGAAGCAGAAAGTGGGTTTTCCCCCTGATGCACAGGATCGATGATGTTCTTGGAGGATTTATTAGAGGCGAGCTCCTTGTGGCACTGATCATCGGAATTTTAAGCTCCATTGCACTGCTTATCCTCGGTGTTGATTACTGGATCGTACTGGGACTTCTTGCAGGTATCGGTGATCTGGTTCCTTATATCGGTCCATTCCTGGGCGCAGTTCCAGCTGTGATCATCACTCTTGCGACAGATCCCATGAAAGCATTATGGGTGGTTGTTGCCTTCATCATCATCCAGCAGATTGAAGGCAATCTCATCTCACCGAAGATTGTGGGACACAGCGTAGGACTTCATCCTGCATTCATCATCTTTGTGCTTCTAGTGGGTGGTGCACTATGGGGACTGGTCGGACTTCTTGTATCTGTACCTCTTGCCGGTGTACTGAAAGTGATCATTGAAAGCATATTGAGCTGGTTCAGACTGAATTATCCGAAATGGTTCAGACCCTGAGCGCTCAAAATAAAGACAGATCCTGATTTCATCATGAAATCAGGATCTGTCTTTATATCGTCACCAAATTTTTCAGTAAAACACTTACGATAGCTTTATAGACAAGCATATCTGAATCGAATGACAATATCAGGAGGTAATCATGAGAAAAGCGAGTATATTGAAGAAAATGACATCTCTTATTCTACTTGCCCTTCTTTTGGCAGGCACCGCCTGCAGCAAAAGTGCTGCTGCTGACGGAGAAGATCTGATGAAAGAGATCAAGCCGGAAGTTGTCGACATGACTGAAAACTACGATGAAAATAATCTGCTCTCTGTCATGAATTTTTCGACCGATCTCTTTAAGGCAAATGTCGGGCGTGATAACACACTGATTT
>DAMDIS010000090.1:0-1375 GCA_032100885.1 Proteiniclasticum sp. | reverse complement strand
TTCTCCCATCTCTGTTCTGTCTGCACTGGGTATGACAGCCAACGGCGCACAGGAAAATACGCTTTCTCAGATGGAAGAAGTATTCGGAATATCCAGGCAACAGCTCAACCAGCTTCTGGCACTCTATATCCGTTCACTGCCTGATGAGGAGAAATTGAAGGTAAGCATGGCAAACTCCATCTGGTTCAGAGAAGGCGGAAGGATAGAAGTCGAGCGTGACTTTCTACAGACCAATGCGAATTACTATGATGCAGGAATCTACAGAGCTAAGTTTGATTCAGACACCCTGAAGGCCATAAACGACTGGGTAAAAAAAGAAACCGAGGGTATGATCGAGAACATTCTGGATGAAATTCCCGATGAAGCCATGATGTATCTCATCAATGCCCTGTCCTTCGATGCTGAATGGGAAACCATCTATAACGAGAATGAAGTCAGAAAAGACAGCTTCACTGCAGAGGACGGAAGCATTCAGACCACCGATATGATGTTCTCCACAGAATCCCTGTATATTGATGACGACCAGGCAAAAGGGGTCATCAAGAACTACACAGGCGGAAAGTACGCCTTTATGGCACTTCTGCCTGACGAAGGTATCAGTGTTTCGGATTACATCGCCTCACTGACAGGCGAAAAGCTCCAGACCCTGATAAAGGAAGCTGAAAACACATCTGTATTTACAATGATCCCTAAATTTCACAGCGAGTATTCCGTGGAAATGTCTGAAATTCTACAGGGTATGGGCATGACCGATGCCTTTGACCATAAAAAAGCTGACCTTACAGGACTCGGTACATCTCCTGAAGGCAATCTCTATATCAGCCGAGTCATCCACAAGACAACTATAGAAGTCGATGAAAAAGGGACCAAGGCCGGTGCGGCAACTGTTGTCGAAGTCGTAGCCGAATCCGCAGCCCCCGTCGAGACGAAGGAAGTACTGCTTAATCGGCCATTTGTCTACATGATTATCGAAAAGGAAACAGGCCTTCTGTGGAGTAGGCTTTTAGGTACTCGCCTCAGTTCATTCACATGGATTTAATCCCATTTTTATCTCTCTGCTATACAATAACGGCAAGAGGTGAAAAAATATGAAAAGAAGAACCAAAGGTGTACTTACCGGTTTCATCCCTTTCGTTGTGTATCTTATCGGATTTGCCAGACTCATACGCAAAGAACTGAAGAAAAACAAATAGATTCCATATAAAAGCCGATGCAAAATTTTTGCATCGGCTTTCTATCTTAAGGGCAGGAGAACTAAGGTGTCCTCTGCTGCCACCAGAAGTTGAATCTCCTTGATACGGACTAATCCAGGAATCTGTTGGGATTAGCGAGAGGATCTTCTGAACTGACCTCATCTTCATCAAGATTCAGTCCC
>DAMDIS010000089.1:10401-10892 GCA_032100885.1 Proteiniclasticum sp. | reverse complement strand
TTGCAAGCTCCGGATGGGAATTTCCTGCAAAAATCTTGTAGTTGCTGTATGACTTAATCATTACCTTTCGTCCTCCTAATACTTTCCGCTATCTTTTCTTTTTCTGACCCAGCCGTCTTTGTTGACCTGTTTTGCTCTTGCGATGCCAAGACTTTCGGCAGGAACATCCTCAGTGATGGTTGAACCTGCAGCCGTAAATGCACCTTCATGTACAGTTACTGGAGCGACAAGATTGGTATTGCATCCGATAAACGCGTTGTCCCCGACAACAGTCTTGAATTTGCTCTTTCCGTCATAATTCACGACAACAGTTCCGCATCCGAAATTGACTTTGGAACCGACCTCTGCATCACCGACATAAGTCAGGTGGGAAATCTTCGTTCCGTTTCCGATGGTGGATTTCTTGATTTCCACAAAGTCTCCGATCTTGACATCTTCACCGATTACAGAATCCGGTCTGATGTATGCGAAAGGTCCTACACTTGTGTTTC
>DAMDIS010000089.1:2126-10391 GCA_032100885.1 Proteiniclasticum sp. | reverse complement strand
CAGGATGACAGAAGATGTTATGGTGACATCATCGCCGATTTCAGAATCGAGGATTCTTGAATTGGGGTATAAAGTCACACCTTTGCCGATCTTTGTATTTCCTTCAATCAGATTGTTCGGATAGATGATGGTGTCATTTTCGATTTCAACATCCGCCCCGATATAGGTGGAACTTGGATCGATGAGTGTTACGCCGTTTTCCATATGAAATAGATTGATTCTTTTTCTTAGGATCACTTCCGCCTCAGCAAGCTGAGCTCTGGAATTGACGCCTCTTGTCTCATCAAACTCTGTAATGCTTGCTCCGACTTTAAGACCTCTGCTTTTCATGATCTCGATAACGTCGGTGAGGTAGTATTCTCCCTGAGCATTATCGTTTCTGAGAAGTTCAAGGGCTTTAAGAAGTTCCTCTGCGTCAAACATGTACATGCCTGCATTGATTTCCTGAAGAAGGAGCTCTTCCTCACTGCAGTCCTTGTGCTCGATGATCTTCTCCACATCATCTCCATCCCTCTTCACTCTGCCGTATCCTGAGGGATCCTTGATGACAGATGTAAGGAGCGTTGCGCTGTATCTGCCTTCTTCATGGCTTTTCAGCATATCCTTTACGGTTTCTTCCCTCACAAGTGGAGCATCCCCGGTAAAGATTGCCACAGTACCTTTCTTCCCCAGAAGAAAGTCTTTTGCGCACAGAACGGCATGTCCTGTTCCCAGCTGTTCTTCCTGAACCGAGAAGCTGACATTTCTTTCTGAAGTCTTTGCCATAACCTGGTCTTTGCCCTTGCCGACGATGACATTGACGTCATCAAAACCGGCCTTTCTCATGATGTCAATAACGTGATTGACCATTTCCTTGCCGCAGACCTTGTGAAGGACCTTGGAAGTCTCCGACTTCATTCTCTTCCCTTCTCCAGCGGCGAGGATTAATGCATATTTACCCATACTTCACCTCAATTTAAATTCACCGACATGACAATGAGCTTTCGACAGGTAACTGCCAAAAGCCTTTGATTTTCTATTTAATTATAGTTTAGGTTCATCTTTATTTCAACCGATTGCAGGGCTTATTGCATGCTCGTGGGAATAAATGCACTTAAAAATCAAAACCGCAGCTTTCACTGACAAAAGTGAGGTATCTGCATCTAATCCTTTAGAAATTATCAATACAAGAAAAAATAGCCCTTTAATCGAGGCTATTTTTCTCATCCTATTCTATTGCGATAGGTTCTGAAACAATTGGCTGATCATCTTCCGCTCTTACTTTTTCATACTCTTCCAGAATGGAGTTCTGAAGGAGCTCTCTTGTTTGTGTGTTGATGGGGTGAGCAATATCCTTAAACTCTCCATCAGGGGTTTTTCTGGATGGCATAGCTATGAACAGTCCATTCTGCCCCTCAATGATCTTGATGTCATGGACAACAAATTCATTGTCGAAGGTGACCGATACGATAGCCTTCATTTTTCCATCGGTTGCAATTTTTCTGATTCTGACGTCTGTAATGTTCATGAAAACCTCCTTATTTTGTCTTAATCTTTACTGTCCTTGAAATTCATTTTGAAAATTCAGAATTTTAGGATTACAACTAAATTATAATATGTATATGATTACATTATCAACTGGTTTTAAAAAATTAACTAAATATTACAAACAGGTGACAATATACCCTATGCTATTATGGAAATCATTATTTTTGTTACTATTTTTTGCTAATTATATATCAATCTTTAGAATTTCATAGAACTTCATCACATAGTCACCTTTTTCGGCTATAATATTTTTAAGAAATCGACAGGAGAAATGAATATGAATATGAATAATCCATATAAACTCATCTGCATAGATGTCGACGGAACACTATACAATGATCAGAAAGTGATTCCGACAGAGAACATCACCGCCATACAGGAAGCTGCAGCAAAAGGGATACTTGTAGCGATCACCACCGGCAGGATGTACCATTATGGACATCTGTACGGAGGAATGCTCGGAATCGATTCACTGACCATCGCCTCTAACGGTGCTTTCGTCAAATATCAGAACGAAGTGCTCAATCATCAGACGCTGCCTCAGAAGGATATTCTCTTCATCAAGGACAAGATCGAAAAATCGGGGCTGTTTGCCCACTACAATACCTGGAATGCTCTGGTGTGCAAAGGCGATCTCGGAGACGGGAACGGATACCTTGCTGCCAACACAAAGCTCCCGGAGGACATGCGCATTGAGATCGTCGTGACCGATGACCTTGACGAGGAGTTTTCCAGAAGAGAGAACGAGTTTCTGAAAGCCATCGTGCTTTCCCGCGGAAATTACGGACCTCTTCAGGCGCTGAAGGAGGAGTTCAGAGATCATCCGACTCTGGATGTGGTCCATTCTTCACCTGAAAACATCGAGATTTTCAGAAAAGATGTGAGTAAGGCCGTAGGGATCGAAACCCTCATCAGGAAACTGGGCATTACAAAGGAAGAAGTCATGGCCATAGGCGATCAGGAAAATGATCTCTCCATGATCCGCTATGCCGGCCTTGGGGTTGCCATGGGCAACGCATCCGATGAAGTGAAGGAAGCGGCAAACTACATCACCGACACAAACAACCAGGCAGGAGTAGGCAAAGCCATCAGGAAATTCTGTCTGTAGATCCATAACAGATAAAGGCACCTAAACTGAAGAAGGAAGAGAGCGTTAAAACTTTGATACGCCCTCTTCCTTCTCTTGTTTATACCTGTTTCACTTCAGTCTGTTTCTTCTCGATTAAGAGCTCCTGATGTTCTCCACCCACTATGACCATATCGGTCAGCTCGATAAACAGTCCCGTTTCGATGACCCCTGACATGAGCTTCAGCTGCTCATGAAGAACCTTCGGCTCGGGTATCTCTTCAAGCTGGAGATCGAAGATGTAGTTTCCGCCGTCTGTGACAAAGGGTTTCTCTCCATCCATACGATACTTCGGCCGGAAGCCTTCCAAAGAAAGCTTCCTGAACAGCTTGTCGTGGTAGAAAGGAACAATCTCAATGGGCAGCGGAAATTTCCCAATTCTGTCCACCATCTTCGATTCATCCACAATCCAGATCACTTTTTCAGATGCCGCTGCGACAAGTTTTTCATAAAGGAGAGAACCTCCCCCACCTTTAATTCCGTTCAGGCTGTAATCAGCCTCGTCTGCACCATCAATGGTCAGATCCAGCTTTTCCACTTCGTCAAACGCCACTACCTTGAGTCCTCTTTTGACTGCCAGTTTCTCGCTTCTCCTGGATGTGGCCACACAGGTGAGTCCAAGATGTTCTTCCTTTTCTCTCCTGGCAAGATACAGAATCATGTACTCTGCAGTGGAGCCTGTGCCAAGACCCACGGTCATCCCCGGCTTCACATACTCGCAGGCTCTTTTTGCCGCTCTTTCTTTTCCGTCCATAATCTTCAGCTCCTTTTGTAATGAGATGAATCACTATAGTCTGGGACATTGTGCGTCCCTGATATCGAACACAACTTCCTCTTCACCCATGGTGTCACTGATGATTCTCACTTTGGCTTCCCCTTCTTCTTTACCGCTTCTCACATAGAATGCGCTCTGACCGCCTCTTAGTGGAAACGTCCTCGGACCAAGGATGGAAATGTCTCCCTCAGTCACCAGATGAATCACTTCACTGGAATAGACAAGTGTCTGACCATGCTCATCTCTCGCACGAAGGGACACCATGGCCACATCATAGGTCTCCTCCACAAGAAGCTCGGTGCTCGAGGGAACAATCTCCAGTTTTTTCTCCACGCTTTTTCCACGTGTCACTGCAATGACTTCCCTGTCCTTGATGAATCCCTTAAAGGTATAAGTGGACTGGCCCTTTCCCCATCCGGCATAGTACTTGCTGAAAAGCGCAATGGCATCACTCATTTTCATCCTGTACTTCATGAGAATCATACCCATGGTGATCTTGTGGACAAGGGGCAGATTCAGACCATGCTCCGCAGCAGAGCGGATGACCATTTTCGTCTTTCTCGAATCAGTCTTTGAAAAGCCTTCTTCCGTAATCAGAAGATCGCCTATAAGGTCATGCACTGCAATAGGCGGATGCTTCAGCCCATCTTTTCTGTCTCCAGAAAACCTTCTGACAAATTTATCGTCCTTATACAGCTCCACATAATCACAGTTGGTGAAGGCATAGATCATGCCCAGATTCCCACCTGAGTGATCTCCGATATTCATGGCAGATGAGATCTGAAGCTCCGGCTTCTCTTCCTTCTGGGTCCTGTATACATAGGATGCCAGCTTTCTCTGGCGGAACATATCAAGAACCCCATGATAGCAGACCCTGTCTCCACTGCCGAAATCGCCGTGGGTGTTGTAGTCCGACATGCACCAGCCGATGGCTCCTGAGATCTTTTTGTCCTTCATCATGTGGTCAAGGACCCTCGCATGACGAAGCGCATGCTCGGTTCTTCTGTCTTCAGGATCCGAGCTTTTTGTGGGGAACATGTGACCATTGAACTCCGTCACAAGATATGGCGCTTTTTTCGTCAGAATATGATTCGGTCCTGAAAGAGCCTCGTTGTCGCCTTTATGGATAAAGTCGTTGTAGGTATAGACATCTTCAAGAAACTCGCTGCCCGCGAAGTTTCTCACGCCGCCTGTCTGTCTCGACTCGTCGTATATATGCGCAATCTTGTTCAGTTCCGTATAGAATACATGGTCATCCTGGGATTCGTTGATCCGCACTCCCCAGATGACGATGGAAGGATGATTACGGTCTCTCTTGAGCATCTTTTTCAGATTGTCCTTGCTGTTTTCCTTGAAATGCTCATCTCCGATATGCTGCCAGCCGGGTATCTCTTCAAACACAAGCAGTCCGATCTCATCGCACCTCCTTAAGAAATGCTTCGACTGGGGATAGTGGGAAGTTCTTACCATATTCACCCCCAGCTCCTTCTTCAGAATATCCGCATCAAGGATCTGCATGGATTTTGGCATGGCATAGCCCACATAGGGATAGCACTGATGCCTGTTGAGTCCGGTAAGTTTTACCCTCACCCCATTAAGGTAGAATCCGTCTTCTTTGAATATGGCTTCCCGAAAACCTATGGTTTCCAGTTTCTGGTCCACAGCATGTCCGTTTTTATCCACAAGGGTTACTTCAAGTGTGTACAGGTTGGGGGCGTAAATGTCCCAAAGCTCAACACCCGAGATTTTCAGCGTATTTCGGATTCTTTTGTCCTCCACATTTCTGATGCTTGAAAATACTGGGCTTCCGAGACTGTTCCAGTCTGAACCTTTATAGAGTTTGTAGACGATGCTTCCGCCATGGTTTGCAGAGAGTGTCGTCTGAACCGTCAGGCTTTTTTCCTCTTTAAGCACATCACCTGAGAAGGCAAAGATATTCTGGATGAAATATCTGCTTCGGACGGATAGACTGACCTCTCGATAGATTCCGCCATAGGTGAGAAAATCAACGACACCCCCAAAAGGCGGAATCCACTCGATTTCTCTGGAATCCACGACCACTTCTATGGTATTCAATTCCCCGAAGTTCAGCTCTTTTGAGATCTCCTTGCAGAAAGGCAGGAACGGACTTTCACTGTAGAAGCTTTCAATCCCGTTTATGTAGACGATGGCCATATTGGCCACGCCCTCGAACTTCAGGAAGATCGCCTTGTCATTGAAGCGCTCGTCAATAAAAACCTCTTTTCTGTAGAGGCTTTTGAACTGATATTCTTCTTCATTGAAATAATGGTAAGGAAGCATCCTTACTGTGTGGGGAATATCCACAACCTCTTTGTCCATCTTGTCCAGCCTGTTTCTTATGGACAGATAATCGGTGATATCCGGATAAAACGACCAGCCTTCATTTAAACTCATTCTCTCACGCATGGTAGACTCTCCTTGGTCACTGCACTAAAAAAGGGATCCTCTGTTAGAATAGTACCGCTTTTCTTTTATCATACAAGATAATTATGAAAAATCCTTGACTATATTATGAAGCACTAAAAATTTATCATTGATAGAAAAAGTGTATGGAAAAACCATACACACTTATCTTATAAAGTCATCCGAGCTCAACCCGGTATTTTAAGTTTGTCTCTTCTCTAGAGTTTTCTTTCTTCCATCACACTAAGAAACTCCTTAGGGGTAATGCCGTATTCGTTCTTGAACGCTCTGAAAAAGTTCGAGTAGTCACCGAATCCGCATTCTTCATAAACGGAAGTTATGGGGTGTCCTTCCAGAATCAGCCCTTTTGCCCTGATCAGTCTCTTCTGGACCACATACCGATAAAGAGTGGTACCCGTATATTTCTTGAACTCCCTGGACAGATGGTACTTGCTGATAAAAAAGGCAGCTGCCAGCTGATCCATATTGATTTCATCTTCAAGGTTGTCATTGATGTAGCTGATCACAGAATCAATGAGCTGATTTTTCTTCACCTGAGGCTGATGATGGTCTTCCTCGAAGCTCATTCTGTTCAGCTCAACCATGAGCTCCGTCAGGAGCGCTTTCGGCAGAAGATCCGAACCGAAACCTTCATGAGCCTCCTGGGCATGGAGCTTATCAAGAATTCCCCTTATGAGCTGCTGATTTTCCATGGTGGTCCTTATAAGGGTTTTCTTGTGACGGTCAAGAAAACACCTGGTAAGATCTGTTGTGCTGCTGGAGAGGGCTTTGAGATAATCCTTGCTCAACCAAAGAACATAACGTTCGTAAAAGTCGTCAGGGTTTTCGATGAGCACCTGATGAAGCTCCTTATGGTTGACCAGAAGAATATCCCCCGGCGAGAGGTGATAGTTCCGGCCCTCGAGCTGATACTTCACTTCACCTTTGACGAAGAAATAGACTTCGAAAAAATCATGATGATGAAGTGAAACGCTTTTGAACTGCATATGCTTATAGTAAAACAGTTCATAATCCTGAGTGAACATATGCTGCCTTGTTGAATAGTTGTCTGTCCGCTTGCTCATGATTTCCCCTCCAGTTTCTCATAATTTTATAGTACCCGATAATGAGCAATATTTGCAAGTCCCAAGGCAACTTAAATCATCCTCATCAGCACGCTCTTTATGATACTATTGAATAAAGAGAATTTATTTCTCCCTTATGTTTGCAATTATGAACATTGATTTAACAGAATATGAATCTTATTTATAAGTGCAGATTCTATTCCGACGATATCTTTATGTTCATGACGAAAACTGGACGTTTTAAACAGACAGAAAGACAAATAATCAATATTTAGGAGTTGAATCATATGAAACTGTCATTCAGATGGTACGGAGAAGAGGATCCGGTCAAAATCGGATACATCAGACAGATCCCTTTCATGCACAGCATCGTTACTGCGGTATATGATGTACCGGTTGGAGAAGTATGGTCTAAAGAAAGCATAGAGAAGCTGAAGAAGACCACCGAAGAAAACGGTCTTCACTTCGATGTCATTGAAAGTGTACCTGTACATGAGGACATCAAGATCGGTCTTGATACCCGTGACAGATACATCGAAAACTACAAGGAAAACATCAGAAGACTTGGCGCTGCCGGCGTAAAGGTCATCTGCTACAACTTCATGCCGATCTTCGACTGGACAAGAACACAGCTTGACTATGTTCTGCCTGACCAGTCCACAGCACTGGTTTACTTCAAGGAGCAGCTGGAAAAGATGGATCCGCTTACAGGCGAACTTTCACTTCCAGGCTGGGATGCCAGCTACACCAAGGAAGGGATGAAGGAACTGTTCGACAAGTACAAGGACGTTGATGAGGAAAAGCTCTTCTCAAACCTTGAGTACTTCCTGAAAGCCATCATTCCTGTTGCGGAAGAAGCAGGCGTGAAAATGGCCATCCATCCCGATGATCCGCCATATTCCATATTCGGACTGCCAAGAATCATCACTGGAGAAAAGAACGTGGACCGTTTCCTTAAACTGGTTGACAGTGAATATAACGGACTGACTTTCTGCACCGGTTCCTTCGGTTCATCCAATGCCAATGATGTACTCGAGATGGTGGACAAATATTCAAAGATGGGCAGAATCCACTTCATGCACGTGAGAAACGTAAAACTCTATCCTGATGACAGCTTCGAAGAGAGTGCACATTACTCCCCATGTGGCTCCCTTGATATCGTAGCCATTTTAAAAGCCCTTCATAAGAACGGCTTCGACGGCTATCTGAGACCGGACCATGGAAGAATGATCTGGGGCGAGACAGGAAGACCCGGATATGGTCTTTATGACAGAGCTCTCGGCGCATCCTACATGACAGGAATCTGGGAAACGCTTTCCAAGCTCAAC
>DAMDIS010000089.1:0-2074 GCA_032100885.1 Proteiniclasticum sp. | reverse complement strand
TTCGTTATAAAGGAGCTGCCGATATCGGCAGCTCCTTTAGCATTCCAGTGCAATGATCATCCAGCAGTTTCTGATTATGCGTTCTTTGACACTTCAAGAACAACATTACCTTCTTCATCCACACCATGGTAGTCTACAAGAGATGTGTATGGGGTCGGCAGCTTTTTGGAAACTTCCTTGTTGTCTACAAGAACACCGATTCCGATGAGCTCCGAATCAAATTCATTGAGAAGATCCGCGATGCCGTTGACTGTTCCTCCTGCTCTCAGGAAGTCGTCAATGAAAAGGCATCTTGAGGAGGATTTCAGTGTACGCTTTGCAAGACCCATATTCGCAAGTCTTCCGGTGGTGCCTGATACATAGTTGATGGTGACGCTTGTGCCTTCTGTGACCTTTGAGTTCTTTCTGGCAACGATCAGCGGTACCCCTAAATATCTTGCCACTTCATAGGCAAGAGGAATACCTTTTGTCTCCACTGTGATGACATAGTCCGCTTTCACCTTGGAAAACTTCGAAGCAAGCACAATACCGGCGCGGTGAACGATGGTCGGATCGAGCATAATATCCGTGATGTACAGAAAATTGCCGGGAACAATTCTTGATTTGTCCCTTAGCGTCTCGCATATGGACTCGGCAAAATCTCTTTCCTCCTGCTCCCCTATTCTGGCCACATATCTCACACCACCGGTTGCACCGGCTATGGTCTCGATTTTGCCCATATCAAGAGATTCAAGAATTTCCCTGATGACCAGGATATCTTCACTGATGGTGGATTTTGCGGCATTGAGCATTTCTGAAAAATAATTAAGACTCATAATTTTATTCGGGTTCTCAATCAAGATTTTTGTAATAGCACTGATTCGGCTATTTCTTGAATATTTTTGCATAATGATCCTCCTATCTGGATTTATCTCTTTTAATTTTATAACATTCTCGAATGTTTTACAATATAATATCATTTAATATTCGTATTGGGACCTAACCTTTTTACCGTTTGCACTCACCTCATTCTAATCGAGAATTTTCTTTGAATTGAGCACCAGATGTATTATGATATTGAAAGGAAGGAAGTGTTTAAATGTTATTTGATCTTAAAGAATACGAAAACAAGAAGGTTCATTTTATCGGAATCGGCGGAGTCAGCATGAGCGGTCTTGCAGCCATCCTTCTCAATTCGAACATCAAGGTTTCAGGTTCCGATTTCAAGGAATCCGAGAACGTGAAAAGACTGAGAGAAAAAGGAGCCGAAATCTTTTTCGGCCATCATAAAGAAAACATCACAGACCAGGATATCGTCGTCTATACTGCAGCCATCAGGGAAGACAACGAGGAGCTCATGCAGGCAAGGGCCATGGGAAAGATAACCTATGACCGCGCAGAATTTCTCGGACACATCATCCAGAACTTCACAAACTCCATTGCAGTAACCGGTACCCACGGCAAAACTTCAACCACCTCCATGCTTTCGGCAGTGGCCATGGCAGCCGACGCCGATCCCACAATTCTTGTAGGCGGAAATCTTCCGCTCATCGGAGGAAACTACCGGATCGGAGACAGCGATCTCTTCATCACCGAAGCATGCGAGTACAAAGCATCCTTCCTCAGGTTTCCGGGAAAAGTAGCACTCATTCTCAATATCGAAGCGGACCATCTGGATTACTACAGGGATCTTTCCCACATCCTCGACACCTTCAGGGAATACCTGACGGTCATGCCCAAGGACGGCACTGTTGTCGCCAACGCCGATGACCCGAACATGGACTATGTTCTTAAGGATGCAAAGGTGAAGACCCTGACCTTCGGAATCCGCAAAGGAGAGCTGAGAGCGAAGAACATCTCCTACGACAAGGCCGGCAGAGCTGCCTTCAGTGTCTACAGAGAAGATGCCTATCTCACGGATATTTCACTTATGGTTCCAGGCGAATTCAACATCTACAACGCTCTTGGTGCAATAGGGGCATCCCTCTCATCGGGAATCAGCCTGGAAGCGATCAGGAAAGGACTTGAAGGATACCTGGGTGTAGACAAGAGATTCCAGCACCTTTATACAAAAAATGATGTTATGGTCATCGAC
>DAMDIS010000088.1:8694-10948 GCA_032100885.1 Proteiniclasticum sp. | reverse complement strand
ATTTCTATAATCCCTTAAGAGTATTCTTGTAGAAATCGATCATTGCATGGAGATTATCTGTATGTATTCTCTCGTTGGTTGAATGGATTCTGTCGAGATCCTCATTATTCATTCTGATGCAGCTGAATCTCAGTATATTTTCTGATAGGCTCTCATATTTTCGGGCATCCGTCCCACCTGCCATAAGATAGGGAAGAACCTTGACATCAGGAAAAACTTTATGGATATTCTTCTCCAGTTTTCTGAATGCATCACTGCCATGGGGTGATACAGCTGATGCTTCTTCCTTTACGAGAGTCTCGTACTCAAGAGGAAGATGACCGTTCACCTTCTTCATATGAGCGATGACATCCTCAAAGGTATCTCCAGGAAGAATTCTTGCGCTGAAAGTGACACTCGCCTCCTGAGGCATGACATTTGGCGCTGTTCCGGCATTCATCATCGTTGCCGCAATGGTCGTCCTGATCAGAGAATTCATGGTCGTACTCTTCGTGAGTACCCGTGCCAGTAAGGGAAAGCTTCTGTCTATGGACTTCAGTAAGATGCCCTTTCTGCCCATATAGGGTGCCATACCCCTAAGCATCTCTTTCACCGGTGCAGTGAGTCTGGGCTTCATGGGATTTTCTGATAGCCTCAGTACCGCTTCCGATAATACTGTAATTGCCGATGTCCGCCCGGGCATTGAGGAGTGACCACCATCGCGCTTAGCCGTTACCTTGATCATGGAGGATCCTTTCTCTGCAACGCCAACGAGTGCCACCGAAGTAGGCAGCCATCTGTTTAGCCCCGTTCATTCCTCCGATTTCTTCGTCAAATCCAAAGGCGATATAGACATCACGTTCACCCTCATAGCCCTCCTCAAGGATTTCCTCCAGGGCTTCCATGACAGAGACGATCTGGTTCTTATCATCAAGAGTGCCTCTACCATAGATGTATCCATCCCTTATCTCGCCGGAAAAAGGCGGTACCGTCCAGTCTTTTATCGTGCTTTCCTCAACAGGGACCACGTCATAATGGCCAAGAAGGAGGATCGGCGGATACTTCGCGTTTTTCGCTTCAAGATGATAGACCGGGCTATATTCACCGATCATCACCCTTTTTGTATGTCTGTGCACATTTAGATAGGTCTTCTCGAGAAACTCAAGAAATCCTTTATACTCACGATAATCCGTAAGGGTCTCATCAGCATGGGATATGGTTCTGAAGGTGACTGCTTCACTCAGGTGTTTTGATGCGTCTGATGTCGTCATGAAATCTCCCCCCTAAAACGGTCCATATCCGAATGAATTGGCAAGAAACAGAAAGCCTAAAGTGATCAGGAATACCACTGCCTGAATCTTGATGGACCACCTGATCCACTTCGGATAGCTTACGACGGTAAGTCCCAGGGCAATCATCAGGGTCGGGTTTGTAGGAAACATCAGGTTCGAAAATCCGTCTCCGAAGCAGAAAGCGAGAATTGCTGTCTGCCTTGTGACATCAACCATATCCGTCAGAGGCAGGATGATGGTCATAACAAGAAACGCTTTTGCCGAACCTGAACCGATGAAGAAATCAAGAACAAGAATGAGGACATACAGTCCAAGAACCGCAAGGTTCGGACTGAGTCCTTCGATGTAGCCTGAAGCATAATATAGGATGCTGTCCATGACTCTGCCCTCTGTCATGATGTGTTTGATGCTCATGGCCATGAGGATCAGAAGTGCAGCGGGCAGCATGGAAAGAAATCCTCTTGCGAGATCCCAGAGAATCTCCTTAAAGTTTCCATACTCACTCAGTATTCCACCCACAACTCCAGCAATGAGAAAAATAATGGCAACCAGCGGAAGCGTAATCTGCGAAAGCACCGGAACAAAGAATCCAAGAAGAATCACAAAGACCATCAGCCCCATGAAGATGGAATAGATTTTTACCGCTTTATCCATCTTCTCATGATCAGAATCCCGGACTTCTTCATCAAGGGAAAATCTTCGCTTTGCTGCACGGTCCTCCTGATAAACGGGCGACAGGGAGGGCTTCTTTTCGATTCTTCTTGCATAGAGGTAAAGGAAGCCAAAAAGAGCAAGATAGATGGTGATGAAGATCAGAACACGGTAAGCCATCCCGGAATAGGGCGGAAGGTCTGCGAGGGTCTGGGCAACGCCTAAGGTAAAGGGGTTGAAGATCGCTGCGGAAAAACCGAAGCCTGAAGCCATGGCACTGATGCCAAGACCAACTAAAGAATCCCATCCCAGGGAATAGGAAAGGGTTACGG
>DAMDIS010000088.1:5878-8684 GCA_032100885.1 Proteiniclasticum sp. | reverse complement strand
AGAGTGAACCGAAAAGCATGAAAAACAGAATCAGAATCCCCATGAGGATATACTTTCTCTTCTCAAAGCGCTTCACAATGGAAGCCATGATATACCGCAGGATGCCGCTCTTATCAAGAACCCTGAAGGAAGACCCGATGAGAAGGATGAAAAGAATGATGACGATGATCGTCAGGGCATCCGGTCCGAAAAGCACTTCCACCGGTGCCGTGAACCACCTGTAAAAGGGATAGTCCACGTTATCCATAAACCGGAACGAACCTGGGACCACGGACTCTCTGCCTTCGGTGAAGATCCGCTCGTATGCCCCCGACGGGATGATTCTGGTCAGAACTCCCGAGAGCATCATAAGGATACCCAGGATGGTTACAGAGGAAAGAAATGATTTCTTTGAAATGGTAATTCCACTTTTCTCGTTCATAACATTCACCTCGCTGAAAATTCGTTGTAGCCGCATGTTTATTCATCTCTTAAGAAAATATTAGCATACTTAATACACAATGACTATGTTTTCAGAAAGAAGAAGCCCTCACTTCGTGTTACCGATGCAGTTGAACGACACTCTTTCTCAGGAGACCTTTCAGATTTTACATCCCCCATATCCTTTGATACAATCAGATTAACTAAATTACAGAATATTCAATTCATTCAAAGGAGATGAGAAAAATGAAGCCAGTTAAACTGATTGTCCCTCTCCTTGCCCTTATGCTTGCGGCATGCAATGTAAACCAGAGGGATGAAGATATCGATCCTCTTCCACCTACAGGTGCTGAAAACCCGGAGACACCTGTCGAAGAACCTGAAACCCCAGCAGCTGAAACCCCTTCTGATCGAGATGACGACGACGATGATGATCGTGACGATAACGATGATTTTACTGTACCGGACTCCTTTGAGCCGGAAGAATACAAGCTTGAAGATGCTTTTCCAGGACTTACCTTCAAGGAACCATTAGCACTTACCCATGACGAGACCGATGAAGATACTGTCTATGTCGTCGAACGCCATGGACTTGTTTACTCCGTATCACTCGAGGATTCAGAGGAAAAGACGGTTTATCTAGATCTCTCCGAAACTGTAGACACTAGAGGACAGGAGATGGGTCTTCTTGGACTTGCTTTTCACCCTCAGTATAAAGAAAACGGATACCTTTTCGTGAACTACACCAAGGAAGGCAAAACGTTTATTTCACGGTTCAGGCATGAAGGCGAAACCCCTGTAGACCTGTCCACTGAGAAGGTCCTTCTCTCCTACGACCAGCCTTTCAGCAACCACAATGGCGGCAGCGTACTTTTCGGAGATGACGGATATCTCTACATCGCCTCAGGTGATGGCGGATCCGGCGGCGATCCTGAAGACAATGCGCAGAATCTTGAGAGTTATCTGGGCAAGCTGCTCAGAATCGATGTGGACACGGAAGATCAGGCCTATCTGATTCCTGAAGACAATCCTTTCAGAGGACAAGGCACAGATGTACTGGAAGAAATCTATGCCTACGGTCTTCGAAATCCATGGAAATTCAGTTTTGACCCGGGCAGAAACCTCCTCATTGCAGCTGACGTGGGTCAGGGCGAAATTGAGGAGATCGATCTCATTGAGCCCGGCGGAAACTACGGATGGAACCGCTTTGAAGGAACACGGACCTACGAAAACGGCTCTGCCATAGATAACCACATCCCTCCAGTCTATGAGTATCCACACTCGGAAGGCCGGTCCATCACCGGAGGTTTCACTTACTACGGAGACGACATGGACAGCTTAAGAGGTGCCTATATCTACGGTGATTTCATCTCCGGAAGAATCTGGGCATTGTGGCTGGATTCTGAGCAGAGCGCAGAAAACAATGACCTTCTGGATACAGATCTTATGATTTCCTCCTTCGGACTGGATAAAGACGGAGAAATCTACATCATCGATTTTCAGGGTAAGATCTATACCATGGAAGAAGAGGACTGATCATGGATGACAGGATAATCAGTAATGTAGCTCTGGAGCTTCTTCTCTCCTCCGACCCTTCCATTGTCTACCAGACCAGAAAGTATCTACTGGAAGAAGATGAAAATACGCTAAGAGAACTGCAGAAACAGACCCTGATCGAGGGGTTTGGAAGGCGTTTTCTGTCCCATCAGAATGACGACTTCACTTTCGGAAAAAGCGACTATGTGGGCAAATGGACAAGTACCCATTACACCCTCCTTGATCTTCGCTATCTGGAGATTCCTCGAGACACGGCAGAAGCTAGGATTCCTGCCCGAAACATCTCACTAATGCATAGAGCCTTGGACGGTGGAATCGCCATATCTTCAGACAGAAAAAGCGATGTCTGCGTAAATGGCATGACGCTGAACTTCTCCAGTTATTTCATGGTCGAGGAGGACCTGCTCAAACCCCTTGTGGACAATCTCCTTGAGGTCATTCTCTCAGACGGCGGCTACAACTGCAGATATAACCGTAATAAAGTGAGGCACAGCTCCATGCATTCAACCATTTCTGTACTTAAGGATTTCTTGAATATGAGAGAAACGGATACACTTACAGGCTGGAGGAGATTAAAGAAGCTGCAAAATGCGCCTCTCAGTTTATTCTTCAGCATAACCTTTTCCGTTCCGACCATACAGGTGAGATCATCGATAAGAAGTTCCTTGCTCTTGCCTTTCCCACAAGATGGAAATATGATATCCATCGGGCACTTTACTATTTCATGGACGCAGGAATTCCCTTTGATCCAGGAATGGAGGAGGCCCTCAGGATGCTTAAGGATAAACAGCAGTCTGACGGCACTTTTCCGAAGGGCATCACCTACAGC
>DAMDIS010000088.1:5134-5868 GCA_032100885.1 Proteiniclasticum sp. | reverse complement strand
AAGGACGCTTCAACACCTTAAGATGCTTAAGAATCCTCAAGGCATATGGGGAATTTCTGAAATAAAGCTGAAGCATAAAACACAAAGATAAAGAGAAAAAAGAAGTGCAGCGGTCCTTTATGTAAGGCTGCTGCACTTCTTCTCGTCTTGATATACATATACAAATTTATCTGACTGACATGATCTAACTTATATGATCTGTCTTAATTCACTTTCTACGCAAACAGAAACCAGGTCAGGATGTATCCTGAAAGTACTGCGACTAAAGTGAATGGTACACCGATTCTGGTGAAGTCCTTTGTAGTCACTTCGAATCCCTGCTTGGTCAGAATACCGATACCCGCGATATTGGCTGATGCGCCAATCGGGGTAAGGTTACCGCCAAGGGTCGCTCCGATGATGAGACCGAAGTAGAGCACTGTAGGGTCTCCACCAAGAAGCGCGGCAATTCCGCCGATGACAGGAAGCATGGTCGCTGTGTAGATGATGTTGTCGATGAATGCGGAGATCAGTACCGAAAACCATACGATGAGCGTATAGACAAGGAACAGATTGTCTCCGGAGATTCTGACAAAGAGAGCGGCGATATCTTCTATGACACCAACCTCGGAAATACCGCCCACGACCACAAACAGTCCGGACAGAAGTAGAAGTGTCACATAGTCGATTTCTCTTATGGCGTTTCTGATAAGCTTTCTGTCATGATTGACCACATAGCTCTTGATGAGTCCCAC
>DAMDIS010000088.1:0-5124 GCA_032100885.1 Proteiniclasticum sp. | reverse complement strand
CAAGGAGCAGCGCCATACAGATGATCCCGTTGATGGTGTCAGGCGTATTGGGCACAAACGATGCGATGATGAGAAGCAGTACCATAAGAACAAGGAGGATACTTGGAAAATAGTCTGTTACGATCGTCTTATCCAGCGCCGCCACAGGCTGTTTCTCTTTTCTGAAGATCCATAAAAGGACCAGCGTGGACATGATTGCACCAACTTGAACGATGAAGAACAGCCCTGGAGTACCTTTATAGATAAAGAAATCGAAAAAATTCATGCCAAGATGTCCAGCCAGAAGGATGGATGTGGTGTCCCCGACAAGCGTAGCCGCGCCCTGAAGGTTTGAAGCCACAGAAATGGCGATGATGCTCGAGATGGGTGACACACCAAGTTTTTTACAAATGGTAAGGGCTACAGGTGCCACCATAAGTACTGTTGCCACGTTGTCCACAAATGCGGAGATGATTCCGGCAAACAGCGACAGTGACACGATGGCCCACATGACGTTTGGTGTTTTGGCGATGATGATGTCCGCCAGAAGTGAAGGCATTTTAGAATCGATGAAAAGGGAAACAAGTCCCATGGTTCCCGCGATCATGAAAATGACATTCCAGTCGATGATGGAAAACACTCCGCTGAGCGGAATGATGCCAAGAATCACAAACAGCGACGCTGAAGTGACCGCGATCTTCGCTCTATGCTTCGGAAGTGAGAGAAGCAGAACATAGGTCAGGATAAAGATGATGATTGCAGTGATTTTCATGGTCATTCTCCTCGAATTGTATTTGTTTTTCAGTCAAGAGATAAGATCTTAAGCATTTCAGCCCATAAAAAAAGACCCTTTACCAAAAACATTGGTAAAAGTCTCGCTTTCAAAGAAATTCGATTGGACAACCGGATTTTTAATCGTCATGACGACTGTCCACACTCTATACCCCTCGGGCACAGAGAAGCTACTCCCTAATACTAGATTATTCTACTTTAATTTCCTCGTGAAAACAAGCATTGATAGAAAACTGTCAATGCCTGTCTTCTAATGTTCTTCTGTTAGAAGCTGTAATTCTGCCTTGCATAGACAATATGATAGATGATGGCAAAAAGCAGAAGCACGGCTACAATTCTATGGGCAATGAGCCATGGTCCTTTTCTTTTCTTGTTGATATAGGCACCATATGCGCCAAGTCCTGCCTGAGTGATCATAAGACCGGCAGCTATCGCACCGCTTGTGACAAATCCCCATCTGTTGAACTGGATATAGAAATGAACGAGTATTCCGACCAGAGTGATGTATCCGAAGTTCCTGTGGTTTTTGACAATGAAAGACATGACCGTCTGGAACGGTCCTTTCAGTTTGTCATTCTTTCGGATCTCCTTGCCCCATTTCCGGTTGATGAACTTCATGATATAGTTCAGAATGGTGAGCGTATAGGCGATGACGATAACCCATCCGAAAAATGCGCCTACGGTAGGATTCATAGCAAAAACCTCCTTGCATAATAGTGATGCTTTAAATCACCCGCCGAAAAAGAGCAGTCCGTATGTCTCCAGCAGTGATTTAAGATTGAGTCCCATCAGTTCAATTATAATAACAGTAAGTGCAAGAAAAAGTACAGCCAGACTGAAATAGAAGGACATCCTTCTCAGCTTGAAAAAAGTCATGATCAGCGCACTTAGGATGATCATCACAGACAGAATCATCACTGAGTCGTTTTCAAGCACCATCTTCAGGAAAAGATACAGGGCAATAAAGGGAATACCGAGACCTGCTGCCTTAAGCGGAGCACTATCCAGTCTGAAGATGAAGATGGTGATGATCAGGATGACGAAGAGACCGATCACGGAATAGGTCAGGGTGGCAAGAAACCCGAAGGTCTCAAGAATGTACCCTTCCAGATTAAACGCTGCAAAAACCGTAAGTCCCATAACGACAAGATTTCCAAAGACAACTAAAAGCACTTTACCGGGAGACAGTCTTCTTTCCTCCATGTCATTCTCCTCCAATGCACTTGTCATAAGGTGAATTCTTATCTCAATGATACCATTTTTTTGATTTCCCCCATGGGGTTTTCGGGAAAATTAACAAAATATCCTTTCTTTCTCATCTTTCCTGTTCATCAGCCTCATGCAGATATGTTATGATAAAAGAAAATTCAAAATATTTAGCATAAGGCAGGTGCAGTTATGAAACTAGAAGGTAAGGTCGTCGTCGCACAAGGTGGAGGACCCACAGCGGTAATCAATGAGTCTCTTGTGGGTGTCGTTCTTGAGTCCCGGAAATTTCCCCAGATCACAAAGGTCTATGGCGCCATAAACGGCGTCAGAGGAATCATCAACGAGGACTTTCTTGATCTCACCCAGGAAACCACAAACAATCTGGAACGCGTGGCGGTAACGCCGTCTTCCGCTCTTCTTTCCACCCGTGACAAACCGGACAAGGCATACTGTCAGGAAATCTTCAAGGTATTCAAAGCTCACGGTGTACGTTATTTCTTCTACATCGGAGGCAATGATTCCGCCGATACCGTAAGGATCGTTAATGAAGAAGCTGAAGCCTCAAACTATGAGTTCCGCGCAATCCATATTCCAAAGACCATCGACAACGATCTCATGCTCAACGATCATACTCCAGGTTATGGCTCTGCCGCAAAGTTTGTGGCTCAGAGCTTCATCGGCCTGAATCTCGACAACAGAGCCCTTCCCGGGGTACATATAGGCGTTGTCATGGGCAGGCATTCAGGCTTTTTAACTGCCGCATCCTCCATTGCCCAGAAATATCCCGATGACGGACCTCATCTCATCTACCTTCCAGAGCGTGCATTCAAGGTGGAAACCTTCCTCTCCGACGTCAAAAGAATCTACGATCAGCATGGAAGATGCATAGTTGCCTTATCCGAAGGCATCGTGGATGAAAGCGGTGTGCCCATCATGGAAAGACTGGGAAAGAGAGAGAAGGACTCCCACGGAAATGTCTCCCTTTCCGGTACTGGAGCTCTTGGAGATCTTCTTTCCAAAGAAATCAAGGATAAGCTCAAGATCGGAAGAGTAAGGTCCGACACCTTCGGCTATCTCCAGAGATCCTTCCTCGGATGTGTATCTGATGTGGATCAGAGAGAAGCAAGGGAAGTTGGTGAAAAGGCTGCACAGTTCGCCATCTGGCAGAACGTTGACGGTTCCATCACCATACACCGGACAGGTTTCTATTCTGTGGACTACAAACTGAGCAGCCTGAAGGATGTGGCTGCAAAAACCAAGCTCATGCCAGATGAATACATCAGTAAGGATGGAAATAATGTGACAGAGGCCTTCAAATATTACCTGGCACCACTACTTGGCTCCAATATGCCCGCAGCCTCCATGCTGAGAGCACCAAGGGCTGAAAAGATTCTGAATAGAGATAAATAGAAGCAGAGAACCGGCAAAAGGGACACCCTCTTGCCGGTTCATCATTTCTATAAGTTGAATTTTGTGTCTCAGATATTAATCTTAAGATCTCAGCTTTTGATGACTTCCCAGTCTAAAGATTTTCCGTCTTCATGGCTCTCATGGCGTTGATGACTGCAATCACCGTAACACCAACATCTGCAAATACCGCTTCCCACATGGTTGCGTATCCAAGAGCGCCCATGAGAAGGAATATTCCTTTTACGCCCAGGGCGAAGATGATGTTCTGCCAGACGATCTTTCTGGTTCTTCTTGCAATGTTTATGGCCGTTGCTATTCTTCCCGGTTCATCGGTCATGAGGACCACATCCGATGCCTCTATGGCTGCATCAGAGCCCAGAGCACCCATGGAAAATCCGATATCCGCTCTTGCAAGGACAGGCGCATCATTTATGCCGTCTCCTACGAAGATGATTTTTCCTTTACCGTTCTGATCCTGGATCTCTTCAAGTTTTGCCACCTTATCCTGGGGAAGAAGCTCGGCATAAACCACATCGATACCCAGGGTCTTTCCGATTTTCTCGCCTACAGCCTTAAGATCCCCTGTGAGCATTACAGTCTTTCTGATCCCAAGGGCTTTAAGATTTAAAATGGCTTCTTTTGCATCCTCTTTGATTTCATCTGAAATGACCAGATGACCCGCATATTTTCCATTTATGGAAACATACACAACCGTACCCAAAGTTCTGACATCATCATAGACAATACTTTCGCTGACCATGAGTCTTCTGTTTCCGGCGAGGACTTCGTCTTCTTCGATCCTTGCCCTTACGCCATGTCCCGCAATCTCCTCATAGTCCTTGATGCTTCCTTTATCTACTCTCTTTCCATATGCCTTCAGCACCGATTCTGCGATGGGATGATTGGAATGGCTTTCGGCATAGGCTGCCGCTTTTAGAAGCTCCTCCTTCGAGAATCCTCTGGAAGGCACCATTTCAGTGACTTCAAACTTCCCTTTTGTCAGGGTACCTGTCTTGTCGAAAACCACCGTATCCACATCATTCAAAGCTTCAAGATAGTTTCCGCCCTTGATGAGAATCCCACGCCTTGATGCTCCTCCGATACCGCCGAAAAATCCCAGCGGTATGGAGACCACAAGAGCGCAGGGACAGCTGATGACAAGAAACACCAGAGCACGGTAGATCCACTGAGCAAAAGGATCTCCAGTGATGAGAGGAGGAAGCGTTGCAATGAGCAGTGCGGATACCACAACAAAAGGTGTGTAGTAGCGGGCAAATTTCGTAATGAAGTTCTCTGTAGGCGCTTTCTTCGAGGAAGCGTTCTCCACAAGCTCCAGAATCTTTGATACTGCTGACTCTCCGAAAGTCTTTGTCACTTCGATCTTCAGAAGGCCGTTTCTGTTCAGAAATCCAGCCATGACCTCATTGCCGGTGCTGACTTCCCTAGGCATGGATTCTCCTGTAAGAGCCGAAGTATCCATCATGGAGCTTCCCTCAATGACAAATCCGTCAAGGGGAACCTTCTCACCGGGCTTAACGAGGATCACGTCTCCGATCAGAACTTCCTCAGGTGAAACCTTTATACTGTCCTCACCCTTTAGAAGATGCGCGAAATCCGGTCTGATGTCCATAAGCTCTCCGATGGACTTTCTTGATCTTTCCACGGAAAAGTCCTGAAACAGCTCGCCCACCTGATAGAAGAGCATGACTGCAACACCTTCCGGAAACTCTCCGA
>DAMDIS010000087.1:10754-11146 GCA_032100885.1 Proteiniclasticum sp. | reverse complement strand
CAGGCATGTTCGATCTTGTTGTAGCAGTTGATGAGCTCTTCGAAAAATCCGTCAAACACCTCTTTTACGGAACCTGTCTGATACAGCCCGGCCTTTTCATCAGAAATCAGCATTTCTGTATTTCTGTGAAGCTCAGTGAGGCTTGCTTTCAGGTCATCCGCTCTATCTGAAAAGAAAACTGTATCGTAAAGCCTGGAAAAATCGTTTGGGTTAAGTTTCATTTCCAAGATTTCCTTCTTCAGTCGTGATCTGCCTCGTCTTATGGGCTTTCCGTTAAGCAGAGAAAGAGTATGGGCAATATTGTTCAGAATAAGGATGCCCAATCTTCTGATGCCTGAAAGATCGGTCTCCCGATGAAGACGGGAGATCATCTGGTGACTGTCACTGAACAC
>DAMDIS010000087.1:4901-10740 GCA_032100885.1 Proteiniclasticum sp. | reverse complement strand
TTAAGCGTACTTTTTCGTCTTCCATTTCTGATGCGGAATTTTTGAGCTCTTGAAACCGCATCAGATCTTCAGGCGTTGCAAAGTAAAGAATCTTTCCGTCGGTTAGGATGGATGTGATTCTTTCCTGATGATGTGCGATACCTTCCAGCCTTTCCCAGGAGATGGGCCACAGATCAAATCCGATTTCGTCGATTATGAATGTAAAGCCCAGTTTGTAGCCCCTGTCCGTTTTCGGCACAAAAAACATGTCCAGATCGGATCTGTCATGGATTTCGTCAAATACGTAGGAACCCATAACGACTACAAGTGACACATCCTCCTTATAGGCTGTTCTGATTTTCTCTATAAATGATTCTGCTATCTGTATGAGCTTCATATGATTACCTCCAAATAAAATGCTCCACTTTAAAGCGATGTTTCATCGCCAGAAAATGGAGCAGTACCTCACAGTAGATGGGCTGAAGACCCTGCAGTGAATGCAGAACTTGTAAAAAAGCCATGAGGCTTATCTGTTTGATCAGATAAAAATAATCCGAATGCTGACGACAAAGTAATGCCTGCAAAAAGCCGGCTTATTTTCTCCCAGTTTCAGATTACTTAATCATCGATGCACCTCATTTATACTTTATAGATATCATCTTAGATTATGGATATTCAAGTGTCAATGATATTCTTCTGTCAAATCTACCGAAACAGTAAGTTTCAGATGGCAATCCATAGCTTTGGGCAATATAATGAAGGAAAGGTGTAGAAAATGCATGAGAACGGAATTGTCATTGATGGAAGGAGAGGGTGTGCATGTATCAGGTCAAAACAAAGATGACAGATCAGAGTGCTGCGGATTTTATCGGGAGATTGTCAAACCTAAGAAGACGCGAAGATGCGCTGAAGCTTCTGGAAATCTTCAATGAAACCACAGGGATGAACCCGAAGATGTGGGGAGAAACCATAATCGGCTATGGGAAGTATCACTATAAGTACGCATCGGGTCATGAAGGTGAAGCCATGATGGTCGGCTTTTCTCCAAGAAAGGCGAAAATCAGTCTGTATCTCGCTGTGTATACAAGTGAAGGAGCAGAAATGCTCAAGGATTTAGGAAAACATACCAGAGGTAAATCCTGTGTGTATATCAATAAGGTAGAAGACATCGATATTGAAGTTCTGAAGACACTCATCAGGCTGACAGTTAAGGATACGGAAGATCATTATGATGAAATTGTAAAAGATATCTAGATAAAGTTGTGTATCTTAATCAGATGACAGGCCGCTCACCTAAGGTGCTTAAATTTGAGTGAAGATTTCGTTTGACCTTAACAATTTTCCTGCTACGTGATATAGTAACTAATGGATAATTTTTCGGGCAGAGAAGATGAATGCCCGATGATGGAATGAGAAAAATGAGAATAACAATGAAAATCTGATATGAGATGCAGGGGGAAAATGATGAGAAAAATTGGATTTGATCCACAAAAGTACATTGAAGAGCAGTCGAAGTTTATTCTGGAACGGGTCAACGACTATGATAAACTTTACCTTGAATTCGGCGGCAAGCTCATTGGAGACATGCAAAAAGAGTCCTTCCTGGATTTGACGAAGATGCGAAGATCAAGCTTCTCCAGAAGCTCAAGGACCAGGCGGAAATCATCATCGCAGTATATGCCGGTGATATTGAGAGAAACAAGATCCGTGGGGATTATGGTATCACTTACGACATGGATGTCTTCAGACAGATTGACGAACTGAGAGGCTACGGACTTTCTGTAAACAGTGTGGTCATTACAAGGTATAACGACCAGCCTTCCACAAAGGTCTTCATCTCCAAACTCGAAAGAAGAAACATCAAGGTATATACCCATGTAGCGATACCAGGGTATCCTTCTGATGTGGATAAGATCGTCAGTGAAGAAGGTTACGGACTGAACCCCTACATCAGAACCACCAAACCCATCGTTGTAGTGACCGCACCAGGCCCAAACAGCGGAAAGCTGGCGACTTGTCTCAATCAGCTCTATCATGAGTACAAGCTGGGCAATCATGCAGGGTATTCCAAGTTTGAAACTTTCCCAGTATGGAATCTTCCGCTGAAACATCCGGTGAATGTGGCGTACGAAGCGGCTACGGTGGATCTTAAGGATGTCAATATGATGGATTATTTCCATTTTGAAAAATACAACATCGTATCAGTGAACTACAACAGGGATCTTGAAATGTTTCCTGTGGTCAAAAGAAGCATCGAGAAAATTACCGGAAAGGAATCGATCTATCAGTCACCGACCGATATGGGCGTCAACCGTGTAGGTTTCGGCATCACAGATGATGAAGTGATCAGAGAAGCCTCAAGGCAGGAAATCATCAGAAGAAACTTCATCACTGAGTGTGACTACAAGAAGGGCCTCATCGAGGAAGACATTCTAAACAGAATGAAACTCATCATGGAGGAGCTGGAACTGAAGAAAGAAGACAGAGTTCCTGTGAAGCCTGCAAGAGAATATGCGGAAAAGCTGAAGGAGAATGCTGAAAACAAGGAAGTGCCGGCAATCATGGCATTTGAGCTGAACGACGGAAAAGTCATTACGGGAAGAAGTTCCAACCTCATGGATTCCTGCTCAGCTGCAGTTCTCAATGCCATCAAGTATCTCGGCAACATCGGAGATGAGATTTTTCTTCTCTCGCCTGTAATCATAGAGACCATAAGGAATCTGAAGAAAGACAAGCTGCACAGCAAGATTACAACCCTAAATGCCAATGAAGTGCTCATCGCACTGACCATTGGAGCTGTGACAAACCCTACTGCTCAGCTGGCTGTAGAGAAGCTGGAAGAACTCAAAGATGTTCAGGCGCATTCAACCGTTATGCTCAATAAAGACGATGAACAGATCCTGAGGAAGCTTGGCATCGATGTGACCTGCGATCCGGTTTATCCATCAGAAAACCTCTATTACGTTTAAATTCAACAAAGATAAGCTCAGAACAAAACCGCTGATTTTACACAGAACCGCTGTAAAATCAGCGGTTTTTCTGCTGAAGACAAAAAAATATCTGAAATTCGTATTCCTTTGCGACACAACTGCCCCTATGATTGTATTATAAGTGAAAGGAGGATGATGGATCTTGGAGAAGACGAAGCTTCGTGAAGAGAATGAAATCATCGGGGTCTATGAGAGACATGTGGATATGGTTTACCGGATCTGTTTCTCATACCTTAAAAATGCTGTGGATACTGAAGACATGGTTCAGAACACATTTATAAAGATCATAGAGAAGTCCATCACCTTTGAAAGTCCCGAGCACGAGAAAGCATGGCTGATCGTGACCGCTTCCAATCTGTGCAAAAATCATCTGAAGCACTGGTGGCAGAAACGAGGGAATATCGAGGACCATCTTATGGAAAGTTCAGGAAAGGACAGACCTTCTGACGAACTTCTTGATACAGTAATGAAACTGCCTGAAAAGTACAAGCTCGTACTGTATTTATATTACTATGAAGGCTATGACAGCAATGAGATTGCAAAGATGCTGGATAAACCTCAGTCGACTGTACGAAACGATCTTCATCGGGCGAGAAAACGTCTGAGAGAAGAGTTAGGGGAGGATTTAGATGAAAAATAAAAGATACATCGACGCCATGAATCAGGTAAAACCTGATGATGAAGCGAAGAAAAGAATGCTTCAGAACATTCTTGGCGAATCGGGTGAAAGCAAAGAGAAAGGAAAAGTGGTTAAAATGAAAAAAACAAAAAGAAACAGTTTTATCCTGACAGGAGCAGTTGCCGCTGCAGCACTCTTTATTACACTGGGTCTTCCTGATCTGGGAAAGAAAGATGCAGGGGATGTGCTTTACACGAAAGGTGATGTTGTTGTAACCGAAGTGACTGAGGTACCTGAAATTCCTGCCGATCCGAGCGCGATTACCGCTATATTCAATGAAGAGGAAGTCTTCAACATGTTTGATACAGTTGCCTTTATGGGGACAGTGAAGGATATCGTGAATCTAAAAATGGATTTTGACGGCATCGTGCACTACCGTGCGATGGCAGTGATTACTGTGGATAAGTTGTACGATGGAGAGCTCACAGTGGGCGAGACTGTAAATGCCATGCTCCCTGGTCCAGTGGATACAGGAAGTGTGATGGGTGCTGATTTCAACATCACAAGAGCCATGAAGCCTGGTGAAAGAGGAATCTTCATGCCGATCGTCTACAGCAGCGACGAGGTATGGGAAGAAAACGGAAAAGAGCTGAAGATGACAGAATTTGCAAAGTATGCCATCATTGATACCGTGAGATTTGCATTTATGGAAACTGAAGAGGGTCTTCTGTTTGAAAGAAACACATTCCCTGCAATAAAGGATGCCAGGACGCTTGAAGAAGTGGAAACCTATATCATGGAAAAAGTGAAATAGTATAAGAATAGTGCAGCCCTAAGCTTCTGATCAGTATCTCTGTGATCAGAAGCTTTCTTTTTATTTACATTGGATTCCCTCATGATATCATGGAAGAAGAATAGTCATCAACAGCATTAGGAGGGAACAGTATGTACAGGTATATCAACGCTTCAGAAACAGACAGGGAGAATGTCTACAAAGCTTTTATCAGGGGATTCTCTGACTATATGATCAGATTTGACATGAATCAGGAGGATTTTTTTAGGCGTTTTTTCGGGCCAGATGGTAATGAACTTGCACTCTCCTTTGTGGCATTATCAGGTGATGAGCCCGTGGGGGTTGTTCTAGGAGGAATCAGAGACTTTGACGGCGTGAAAACCATGAGATGCGGGGCACTAAGCATTGTTCCCGAGCACAGGGGTAAGGGTGTAAGCGACAGACTTCTTGAGCTTCATTTGGAGACAGCCAAAGATAGAGGATGCAGGCAGCTGTTTCTTGAAGTGATCAGAGGCAATGACCGGGCCGTCGCTTTCTATGAGAAGAAAGGATACGAGAAAATATACGATCTTCATTACTACACTCTGGATAAATCCGATTTTTCCGGAAACCTAAGCAGCGTAGGGTATGCTGAGCTGAAAGAGATGTCCTTTGCTGATCTTCATTCATTGAAGGAACAGTTCTCAGATATCCATCTAAACTGGCAGACTGATTTTCAGGCTATGGAAAAAATGAATGACATCAGGTACTACGGTGCATATGAAGGTCAGCTTCTAAAGGGGGTTGTGGCCTTCAGAGATACCGGGAAAATCTATCTGATCTGGGTGGACAGAAAATCAAGAAGCCGGCATTTGGGGTCTCTTCTCATGAAAAAAGCCATCGATAAAACAGATTCACCCAAAATGCACATCAGCTTCTCCAATCACGCTGGTCTCAGCGGCTTCGTCAAAAGTTCAGGTTTTGTAAGAGACGAGCTGTCACAGTTTGAAATGTACAGGCTCCTGTAAAAAAATACCCATGGCTTGTTTACACTTAAGCCATGGGTTGATGTTTTTAAGATATTTTCGGATCTCTTCTGCCGATGAAGGTAAGACCGATCATTCCTGGACCGGTATGACTTCCTATAACTGGCCCGATATAGGTGAGAATCACATCCTTGACACCCAGCTCCTGTCTGATTTTCTTCTCGAGAAAGAGGGCATCCTCTAATGCATCACCATGTCCGATGATGACAGTCTGCTCTTTTGGCAGGAGTGCACCGGTCTTCATGCGTCCCACGAGTTCGGAAAGAGATTTTTTTCTGCCCATGACTTTACCCTGAGTAATCAGCCTTCCTTCGAGATCCACGCTGAGAATGGGCTTGATCTGAAGTGCTGTGCCTACATTTGCAGACAGGGGACTGATTCGGCCTCCTCTTTTCAGATGCTGTAGGTCTTCAACAGTAAACCAGTGGCAGAG
>DAMDIS010000087.1:3654-4891 GCA_032100885.1 Proteiniclasticum sp. | reverse complement strand
TTCCACCCAGCTGGCCAGCTGGTCGATGTTGTAGCCTTCATTTTTCAGCATGGCGGCGTGATGGACCAGTAGTCCCTGGCCGATGGATGCTGCTTTTGAATCGAGTGTGAAGATCTTCCTTTCCGGATACACCTCCAAAAGCTCTTCAGCTGCCATTTTGCTTGCGTTGTAGCAGCCGCTTAATGCGGATGAGAAGGAGATGTAGAGGACATCCAGCCCCTCACTGAGATAAGTGGTGAATATATCTGTGAAACGCGCAGTATTGATCATGGATGTTGTGGAGACCTTGCCGCTTCTCAGATGGTTGTAGAATGCTTTTGTCTTGTCACCGGAATCCGCAATATCATGAAACTGAGAAATCCCATCCATGACAAATTCCATGGGAATCACGTGGATATCGAGATTTTTAGTGATATGAGGGGGAAGATCACAGGTTGAATCGGTAATAACTTTATAAGTGCACATGACTACTCCTTTACTCGAGAAATATTGTGAGAAATTTATAAATAATAGCGAAAAAATAATAACATCTCAATCATAATATAAAGTTCCAAAGATAAACTTAAAATTCAGTGAAAGTAATGTTATTTTGAAAGAAAGTGAAAAGGATTTGGACCTATGATAGAATGAATACAGAGAATGAGGTGAGATTGAAATGGACAAAAAAGAGAAGAAAAACAGAACTCTGGCCGAGAACCGTAAAGCAAGGCACGACTATTTTATTGAAGAAGTCTATGAAGCTGGTATAGAGCTCATCGGAACAGAGGTCAAATCCATCAGAATGGGCAAGGTCAATTTAAAGGAAAGCTATGCAGATATAAAAAATGGAGAGATCTTTATTGTAGGCATGCATATTTCTCCCTATGAAATGGGCAATATCTACAATAAAGATCCTCTGAGAACCAGAAAGCTGCTCCTGCATAAGGCGGAAATCGAAAAACTGAACAGACTCAGCGCTGCGGACGGATATACACTGGTTCCTTTGTCTCTTTATCTTAAAAACGGAAGAGTCAAACTTGCAGTAGCAGTGGCAAAGGGCAAGAAAAATTATGACAAGAGAGATACTCTGCTTGAAAAGGCACACAACAGAGATGTCGCTCGAGAAATGAAGGAAAGAAACCGCTAAATAAGGAAGGAGAAAGGTCAGATGCATAAAACAGCAGGTTTTATCGGCTGCGGTAATATGGGCAGGGCAATACTTGGTGGAATACTTGATACAGGTTGGATTTCCGCTTCC
>DAMDIS010000087.1:2338-3644 GCA_032100885.1 Proteiniclasticum sp. | reverse complement strand
CCAAGGTTATGGTTTCCACATCCAGGGAATCCACGCAGAGTGAAATCAGAGAGCGTTTCGAGACTCAGGTGACCGGAAACAACAAGGAAGTTGCACGTTTTTCCGATTATCTTTTTATTGCAGTAAAGCCTTATATGTACGAAGAGGTCATCAGAGAAATCCGGGATGAACTGAAATCTGGTGCAATCATTATCGGAATGGCAGCAGGTGTGACCATTGAGAAGATGTCAGGCTGGTTCGGCACTGAGGAGAAAATCGTTAAGATTATGCCGAACACTCCTGTAGCGGTGAAAGAAGGTCTGATCGCCATGTCGGTTTCACCGAATCTGTCGGAAGTCGACACTGAAAATGTCATCGCCATGCTGAGCAAAATCGGTAAGGTAAGCCTTATTGAAGAACGTCACATGGATGTAATTACAGGAATCAGCGGATCTTCACCGGCCTATGTCTATATGTTCATTGAAGCCATGGCGGATGCTGCTGTAAAAAACGGCCTGCCGAGAAAAGAGGCATATGAGATCTCAGCTCAGGCAGTAATGGGGGCTGCCAAGATGGTTCTGGAAACCGGAATTCATCCAGGCATGCTGAAAGATATGGTCACCTCACCTGGTGGAACAACCATTGAAGCAGTAGCCATGCTGGAGGAAAAGGGCATGAGGCATGCAGTCATCTCAGCTGTGGATGTCTGCATTGAAAAATCAAGAGAAATGAGCAGATAAGAGAACAGAAAAGAATCAGAAAAAGGACCAGGTTAGCGGTAACCTGGTCCTTTCTGTATTACTGGCTGGGATATATTAGGGGAATAGGGGCTTCATAAAAATATTTTAAGGGGATAGGGGTGAGACTGATCAGTTCTTGGCCGCCTGTTCACCGGCAATTCTTCCGAAGGTGTTGACATCAGCCAGTGCATTACCACCAAGTCTGTTGGCGCCGTGGATTCCTCCAGTGACTTCACCTGCAGCAAACAGTCCTTCAATGATCACGCCGTTTTTGTCTACGACTCTAGTTTCAGGAGTGATCTTGATACCGCCCATGGTGTGGTGAACTGTCGGTACACGAGCACCGGCATAGAACGGAGCTGTGTCGATCTTATCCATGAACAGTGTTCTTCCGAATTCATCCTTCGCTCCATCTACAGAAGCATTGAAAGCATCTACAGCTTTCTTCAGGTTTTCCGGTTCAACATTGATCTGCTTTGCAAGATCTTCAAGAGTGTCCGCTTTGAAAGCTCTGCCCTGCTCGACGAGGGAATCAATGCTTTCATTGAAATTGTTGACTGTATCGCCAGTCGGATAGGAATGCTGGT
>DAMDIS010000087.1:1254-2328 GCA_032100885.1 Proteiniclasticum sp. | reverse complement strand
CGATAACCCACATGGAGGAATTCTCCTGTTCCATGAGTGCCTTTGTCATGACGTCTCTTCTGGCACCTTCGTCAACGAAGCGGTTACCTGAACTGTTGACGAAAATTCTGTTTTCAACACCCTGTTCGATGTTTCCGGAAAGACTTCCTGTTACAGGGTCTCCCATGGGAAGCAGCTGTATGTTCTCCATCTGTACAATGGATGCGTCGATCTTTTCCGCCATGAGTATACCGTCTCCGGTTGCGCCTTTGTGATTTGTGGTTTTGATGTCTGTCAGTTTAGGCCAGATGGTATTGTACTGGTCTCTCATTTCTACGTTTGCACCGAAACCTCCTGTGGCAACTATGACACCCTTGCTTGCGTTCACAGTGACTTTTCCGCTGTTTCCTTCTGCAAGAAATCCGGTTACTCTGCCTTCAGGGCTGACGACAAGTTCCTTGGCTTCAGTTTCAGTCAATATCTGGATATCTTCCTTATGCTCGTTGATGTAGTTCATATAGGTATTGATGTATCCTGTTCCTAGTGGTTCAACAGGCTTATGGGATCTAGGCCATAATGCGCCAAGTACGGTAAAGACTGTATCTTTGAATTCCATACCCAGTGATTCCAGCCATTCGATGGTTGGATACGCGTTTTCCACAAGAACTCTTACAAGTTCAGGGTCTCCTTTTTTGTCTCCACCTTCGAAGGTCTGTGTATAATGCTTTTCGATGGAGTCTTCGATGCCCTGGGCTGACTGTCTCTTCTCATCTACAGCATTGAATGCCGATCCTGAGATGATTGTGTTTCCGCCGACATTAGGCATCTTTTCAATGACAATGACTTTTGCACCGTTCTGGTGTGCGGAGACCGCAGCTGCAAGACCGGCACCACCGGCGCCGATGATGGCCACTTCAGTGTCCAGTACGACGTCTTCTTTTTCGGTTTCTGCTTCATCAGCTTTGACCTTAAGCTTGTCGATGTCACCACCGGCTTTAAGCAGAGCAGCTTCAAGCGCCGCAAGGAAACCTTCAGATGAGTAGGTCGCTCCGCTCATGAGATCAAGACCCAGTGAGTTCTTTTCCTTTGCTGATG
>DAMDIS010000087.1:0-1244 GCA_032100885.1 Proteiniclasticum sp. | reverse complement strand
GAGCTGGTCGACAGCATTATCACCAAGGCCTTCCGTTTCGGTGTGCTCGGCTGTGATCTCCGTGATTTTATTTTCGTCTACGGTTACAGTAAGCTTGATGTCTCCATGAAATCCTTTGGCAACACCTTCATAGGTACCAGGGGTAAACATTTTTTCTTCTGCAGTTGGGGTCTGTGGAGTCTGTGGTGTCTCATCTGTGTCTTTACCGGCACATGCAGATAGGGAGACCGCCATGACGAGAAGAAGGGCTGCTGCGAGTTTTTTCGTGATTTTTTTCATCTCATTCTCCTTTAATCAATTATGATAATTTCTAAACGAACACATTCGGTGAATATGTTCATCCAACGATTAAACCATAACATATCGTTATTTTATTATCAATAATTGATAAAAAATATTTATCTCTTTGTGTATTCCCTTCATCATCATGTATAATATGGATAGATGATGGGGGTGTAGAGAATGGTCAAAGAAAAGCTGACAAACCGGCAGATCAAAGCGCTGGAAACAAAAGATAAAATCTATCAGGCAGCCATTGCCAAATTTTCAAAGCATGGTATGGATCAGACATCCATTCAGGAGATATGCAGAGAAGCCGGGGTTTCCATAGGCTCTTTCTATAATCATTTTGACAGCAAGGAAGACATCATCTATGAGACATTCAGGATAGCTGATACGAATTTCGAGCAGTTCAAGATTATGGATGAAGAAGGGCGCAGCCCAAGAGAAATCATTCTGGAATATATGAACTACTACATCGACTTCGTGCAGACCAATGAATTTGAATTCGTCAAGAAGCTTTACAATACGAACAACCATCATTTTGTCACAAGCAGAAGACCCATGCAGGAAGTGCTGAAGAAGATACTCAGAAACCGGAAGATTCAGGTTGATCCCTATTTTGCAAGAGATTCTGATGATCTGGTGGATATGCTCTTTATGACTGCCCGAGGAGTGATTTTTCACTGGTGCCTTAAGGAAGGCTATTTTGACCTGAATGAGGTTTGCCGAAAACAGATAGAGATGGTCCTGGCATCAGCTTTAAAGGAATAAAACGGCTAAAGAATGTATGATATTTAACAGATAAAGTGACCTGTAATGCTGTGATTTTCGTTCGAATGAGGAGCATTAGAAGAAATGGCAGTATGAATACCGGTTTGAATGTAAATTTTGGTTTTATTTCGCACTAACTTCAAGCGCTATGTTGCACTAATAGAACAAAAAAAGACTATTTCGCTAAATGA
>DAMDIS010000086.1:1951-11165 GCA_032100885.1 Proteiniclasticum sp. | reverse complement strand
TGGAAAGGTTCTGAGGGTAGCGATAAACGATCAGGATGTGTTTCTTGAGAATGTGACCAGAGAGGAATTTGAAGATTTCTTCAAAGAGTACTTTGACCTCAATAGGGATTACGATAAGATCAAACGGGTACTCAGAAAAGATCCGCTTCTGAAAGAAGCTGTAGCTTTCGGGTATGGAATAAGGGTGCTGAATCAGGAGCCTTTCGAGACGCTGATCTCCTTTATTCTGTCTTCCAACAACCTGATCCCGAAGATCAAGGAAGGGATCAGAAAAATCAGCATGAGCTACGGCAGAGAGATAAAGTACGACGGGGAAACCCATTATGCCTTTCCTACGCCCGAGGAGCTCTCCAGAGCAACTGTAGAGGAACTGAGAGCATTAGGTGTCGGTTATCGTGCCAAGTACATCTACGAAACTGTACAGGCCATAAGAAGGGCCGAGATGATCAGAGAGATTGAAGGTGAGAGAGAATTAAGTGGAGAAGAGAAAACCTTCCTGGAAGACGATCTTCTGTCCATTGCCGCTCTTCCTCATGAGCTGTGCCATAAAGCTCTTCAGAGGTATTCAGGCGTCGGCGCAAAGGTTGCGGACTGCGTCATGCTTTTCTCCATGAAGAAAAATGAAGCGTTCCCCGTTGATGTATGGGTGAAGAAGGCCATGGTGCATTTTTACGGAGCAGAGGGAACAAATCTTCCTAAAATACGCTCTTTCGGACAGATGCAGTTTGGTGAACTCTCGGGCATTGCTCAGCAGTATCTTTTCTATCATGCAAGAGAAAACAAGATCAAAATCGATTAGTTAAAGAAAATCCCTCCTGAAGTATGACTTCGGGAGGGATTTTTCATCGGATACTTATTGTTCATCAAGGTTTATGAAGTTTTCACTTCTCAAAATTGATTCAATTACAGAAACAAAGCTTTCTTCTGCTCCCCAGGAGAATCTGAAGACTACGCCCTGACCGCCTCCGGCGCCAATGGCATGGATATCTGTGCCATTATTTTCTCAGCTCCTTTTATATTAGGGGATATACGATAATCATATCATATCACGATATAGATCAGAGAGAGAATAATGATATTTATACAAGTTTTTAGAAATAGGAAGATTGAAATGAAATGGATCATCCCCTCTGAATCAAGCTTCAGAGGGGATGATATTAGAGGAGTGGTCATGCTTGTGGTGCTAAAGTCCAAGTACCATACGGTCTTCTATGGTATCTGCATTCTTTCGGAACATGGTGATGACATCTTTTGTGGTGAGGGATACCTTATCTTTCCCTTTAAGGTCCTCAACAACTCTGCCTTCATGCATCATGAGAAGTCTGTTTCCGAAGGAAAGTGCATGATTCATATTATGGGTGACCATCAGGGTGGTGATTTCATTTTCCCGAATCAGTCTGTCGGTAACACCCATGATGATTTCGGAGGTTCTGGGATCAAGTGCGGCGGTGTGTTCATCAAGGAGCAGGAGCTTCGGTTTCTTCATGATGGCCATGAAGAGCGCGACGGCCTGTCTCTGACCACCGGAGAGAAGGCCGATTTTTGTATCGAGTTTGGATTCCAGTCCCAGCCCGAGGGTTTCAAGCTGTTCTTTGTAGAAACCAGCTCTTTTCATGTCTACAGCTGGTCTCAGACTGAAACTCTGACCTTTGGCATCGGCCAGGGACAGGTTTTCAATAAGGGTCATGTTGGGGGATACGCTGAGTCTAGGATCCTGATGGACACGGCCGATGAGATTTGCTCGTTTATAAGCCTTCATGGATGTGAGGTCCAGAGAATCCAGGATGATCTCGCCTTCATCCACATCCAGGGTACCGGCTATGAGATTAAGAAGCGTGGATTTACCCGCTCCGTTGGACCCGAGCAGTGTGATAAAGTCCTTGTGCTTCACCTTCAAGGAGAGCCTGTCGATGACTTTATTCTCCAGAGGTGTCTCCTGGTTAAAGGTTTTTGACAAGTTCTTTAGTATCAGCATAGACCTCACCTCCTTCAGATGGTTTCTGTTTTCGGGCATGCTTCCTTTTTCTTCTGAAGGCACCGGATGTGAAGCCCATGGCAAGGATCACAGCCACTGCTGTTGCCAGCTTGAAGTCGTTGGGATCAAGTCCGAAACGAAGAACAATGACAAGTATCCCTTTGTAGAGCACGGCACCGGATATGGCGATACCGCTCATGGATACATTGAATCTCCTGAGAAGAGAGAAACCGATGATTACAGCGGCAAGTGCCGTAACTGCGCTTCCTGTACCCATACCGACATCCGAAAAACCCTGATACTGTGCAGTCAGTGCGCCGGAAAGCCCGGCCAGGAAGTTTGCCAGCATAAGTCCCAGAATCTTGATCTTGTGGCTGTCCGCACCAAGTGATGTAAGAATCTCTTCGTTGTCTCCGACAGCTTTCAGGAAGAATCCTGTTTTCGTCCTGAAGAACAGCTCATACAGGATCTTCAGGAACACAACCAGTGAGGTGAGAAGGAGAAGGGTGCTCAGGTCCTGACCGAATACATTTACCGCGTTTATGTCGAAAATGCTTCTTTCATTAAACAACGGGATGTTGGACTTTCCCATGATTCGAAGATTCACGGAATACAGTCCGAACATCACGAGGATACCGGCCATGAGTCCATTGATGGAAAGCTTCGTATGGATGAGTCCTGTGATGAAGCCTCCTAGAGATGCCGCAAGGGCGGCTGCAAGGGTCGCTGCCCATGGATTCATGCCCTTTAAAATGAGGATGGCGCAGACTGCGGCGCCTAAAGGATACGTGCCATCTACCGAAAGATCTGCAAAATCCATGATCTTGTAGGTGATATAGATTCCCATGACAAGCACTGCAAAGAGCATGCCCTGTTCCAGAATATTGATGAGGATATTCATTACTTACCTCCCACCAGTCTTGCTCCAGCTAAAATATCCGAGGGAATGGTGATGCCCAGATTTTCAGCTGTGTCTTCATTGACAACAATCACTGGATTTTTCATTTTTGAAATAGGGAGGTCGGAAGGTTTTTTCCCTTCCAGTACTTCTATGGCGATGAGACCTGTCTCTCTGCCCAGCTCATAGTAATCGAGTCCTGCCGAAATCAGTCCGCCTGCATTGACGCCTGCATCCTCTGCACAGAAGACAGGAACATTTTTTTTGGTCGCAAGTTTTATGATGATGGCGTAAGCCGACGCTACGGTATTGTCTGTTGGTGCATACAATACGTCAATGCCTTCCAGTGCACTTGGAAGAACGGCATTCACATCGTTAAGGTTTGTGATGCCCACTTCTTTCAGGGTGAAACCCTGCTTTTTTGCTTCCACTTTCAGCTCATTCACCTGATAGATGGAGTTCGCTTCTGATGTATTGTAGATGACGCCAATGGTCTTCGCTTCAGGAAGCACCTTTTTCAGGATATCCAGCTGCGGACCTATAGGTACACCGTCTGAAGTTCCTGTTACATTGGTTCCTGAGGATTCAAAGGATTCAGCAATTCCAGCGTCCACCGGATCAGTTACAGCGGTGATGACGATGGGAATCTCCTTTGTGGCATTGTATGATGCCTGAGCGCTTTGTGTCGCGATGGCGAAGATCAGATCCTTTTTCCTGTTTGTAAAATCCTGTGCGATGGTCAGTGCTGTGGGCTGCTCACCTTGAGCATTCTTATAGTCGATTTCGATGTTCTCTCCTTCAATATAACCGTTCTCCTTGAGCACATCCAGAAACCCCTTTCTTGAAGCATCCAGTGCTTCGTGGACCACAAACTGATTGATCCCGATTGAGATCACGTCTTCTTTGCTTTCACAGCCTGCTGCCCCAAGGGCGATGATTACAGCTGCTGCAGCGATCAATTTTTTTCCTACCATACTCCTTATCCTCCTGATACTACGATTGTTCATGAATATTTCATGAATTATCTTATTATAGAGAGGAGAGAAGGCCATTGCAAGAATCGGTCTCTTCCATTTTGGTGACAAAGACTGAAAAAACAGGGGTTATATTGTTGGTATTTAAAAATATCATGGATGAAACTGACTGATTCATAGTCAGGGAAAAAATGTAAACAACTACAATACAATATTCTGAAATTTTGACAATTATAAAAGCAGGTACCTTTACCAGATACCTGCCTGCTCTTTATAGGGATAATGTACGGTGTCCAATGCCTATGGCAAACTCATTGAGATGAAGAAGACCGATGCTGACGTAGATGCACACGGCGATATCTTCGCCCATCCGGACAAGTCCGATTTTTCCGCCCACATTCAGATTGTTTGACCGCTCAAGAATCTGCATGAGGGCATCTCTTGCTGCGCCCATGACGGCTCCTTCTGATGCGTATTCCTCTGGAATGAGTCCGGCTCTTTTTGATGCGACCAGAGCACGTTCCAGAATCTTTGTGATGCTCGTTGCCACATTGCCTCCGATATCTACAGCTGCAGCTTTTCCACCCATGGACTCAAGCTTCGCGATGAGTTCCTTCTCTTCTTCTCTGGTGGTCAGGGCCAGTCTCACGGCCTCCTTTGGTATGTCAAGACTTCTGATCATGTATCCACCTCTTTTTTTATTGTTATTTCTGATGTATCAGATTTTGTCTATCCATTTATAGGTTAATGTCTGGTTCATGTGTCTAGGGCCTGACAGTTCTACTTTCTGTTCTTCTTCATACTGCGGCTTCCGATGGTATAAAAGAGAACGGCAAATGGAAGCATGAGGATCAGTATGAGAAAGGCTGCATACCATTCGGGAAGGATCTTTATGACCGGGTCGATTCTCGGATCGAAGATCCAGTAGTCATTGGAAAAAGCGATCTCATGGAAAACGACAAAGGCTCTTGAAAAGTCTACAATGAAAGGGATCCCCAGGATGACGGGGATGATGAAAGTCAGGATGGCCGCTTTTTTCATGTAGCCGAGTTCTTTTTCCTTTCTCTGTCTGAAGTAGATGAGAAGAGACAGAGCTAAGGTCACTGCGAAGAGGATATAGACAAGATCGAAGATGACCTTGACTTCATAGAAATGAAATTCTCCCTGGGTAGACATGGCAAGTCCGTCAAGCTGAAGTTTTCCTCGATAGAAGGGATTGAGATAGTCTATGAGGATATCATAATTGGAGCGGATGAGCCCGCCTGAGTACTCTTCGTTCATGGCCTGGATTTTCGGGATATTGAAATAGTAGAGAAACCTTATGTTCAGACCCAGAATCACTGAACCCGATATGATCATGAGTGAATTGATGAGTGCATAGAGATAGTCTTTGAATTTCTGCATAGATTCAGGCAGTGATGATCATCATAACTGCCCTGTTCACCTCTTCCGATAATAATATGTGATGCGAATATTCTCGCCTTGTTTCATGAATAATGATATCATGATTTTGTGTCAGATATAAGGTGGGGTAAATGCAAGAAAAAAAGAGATTTTCTTCGATAATATACGATAAATTGGCTTATTCAGCGTATTTATGCGATATTTAAGAGAAAGACCTTAAAATTATATTTGAAATCAGAATCAAATAAATTATAATAGGAAATAGGTGTTAGCACTCTCACTCAGTGAGTGCTAAAAATACTTTTCTTTTAGGAGGAATGTCAAATGATCAGACCGTTAGGTGACAGAGTAGTTTTAAAGAGGCTGGAAGCCGAAGAAACAACAAAATCAGGAATCGTTCTAACAGGAGCCAGCAAAGAAAAACCACAGGAAGCAGAAGTCATTGCAGTGGGTCCGGGAGGATTCGTGGATGGCAATAAAGTGGAAATGGAAGTCAAGGTTGGAGACAAGGTGCTATTCTCCAAATATGCGGGAACAGAAGTGAAGCATGATGGTGTAGAAGTCATTGTTGTAAAACAGAGTGACATACTTGCAGTTGTAGAATAGGAGGAAGAGAAAAGTTATGGCTAAGACAATCATATATGGTGAAGAAGCTAGAAGAGCAATGCAGAAGGGTGTTGACATCCTTGCTGATACCGTAAAGGTGACACTCGGACCCAAGGGAAGAAATGTCGTTCTTGAAAAGAAATTCGGATCACCACTTATCACAAACGATGGTGTGACCATTGCAAGAGAAATCGAGCTGGAAGATGCTTATGAGAACATGGGCGCTCAGCTCGTGAAGGAAGTTTCCACCAAGACAAACGATGTAGCAGGTGACGGAACTACAACCGCTACAGTACTTGCTCAGTCCATGATCAAGGAAGGTCTTAAGAATGTGACAGCGGGTGCAAACCCTATGTTCATCAGACAGGGCATCAAGATGGCTGTGGATACTGCAGTTGAAGAAATCAGAAACAACAGCATCGCAATAAGAGGCAAGGAAGACATTGCAAGAGTCGCTGCAGTTTCTGCAGGAGACGAGGAAGTCGGCCAGCTCATCTCAGATGCCATGGAAAGAGTCGGAACAGAAGGTGTCATCACCATCGAAGAATCCAAGACTTTCGGAACTGAGCTTGAAGTGGTTGAAGGTATGCAGTTTGACAGAGGATATGTGTCCGCATACATGGCGACTAACACTGAAAAGATGGAAGCCATTCTTGAAGATCCTTACATTCTCATCACAGACAAGAAGATCAATACCATTCAGGAAATCCTTCCTGTACTTGAACAGATCGTCCAGACAGGAAGAAAGCTTCTCCTGATTGCCGATGATATCGAAAGTGAAGCAATCGCTACACTTGTAGTCAATAAACTGAGAGGTACTTTTGTCTGCGTGGCAGTCAAGGCACCAGGATTCGGTGACAGAAGAAAGGAAATGCTTCAGGATATCGCGATCCTTACAGGTGGACAGGTCATATCTGAAGAGCTGGGCAGAGAACTTAAGGATGCTACTTTAGATATGCTTGGAAGTGCTGATTCTGTAAGAATCAACAAGGACCAGACTGTCATTGTAAGCGGCAAGGGTGAAAAATCCGAGATTGAAAACAGAGTGAATGTCATCAAGGCACAGATAGAAGAAACCACATCAGAGTTCGACAAGGAAAAGCTCATGGAAAGACTGGCGAAGCTTGCAGGCGGCGTTGCTGTCATCAAGGTTGGTGCCGCATCAGAAACTGAGCTCAAGGAAAAGAAACTGAGAATGGAAGATGCTCTGGCTGCAACCAAGGCTGCAGTTGAAGAAGGCATCGTAGCCGGTGGTGGTACAGCATACATCAACGTCATGGATAAGGTTGGAGAGCTGACAAGCAATGATCCAGATGTAGTTGTTGGAATCAACATCGTCAAGCGTGCACTTGAAGAGCCGCTGAGACAGATCGCATTCAACGGTGGCGTTGAAGGCTCCGTAGTCATCGAAAAGGTCAAGAACAGTGCTAAGGGTATCGGATTCGATATTCTGACTCAGGAACTTGTTGACATGGTCAAGGTTGGTATCGTAGATCCGACTAAGGTAACAAGATCGGCACTTCAGAATGCTGCATCCGTTGCGGCAACATTCCTGACAACAGAAGCTGCTGTTGTAGACATCAAGGAACCTATGCCAGCGATGCCTGCGCCTGATATGGGCGGAATGTACTAGACACAGCAAAAAGATAAGAATTTATAAAAGCGATGCGAAAGCATCGCTTTTGTACGTGCATAAATTAAAAGTGCGACCAATCGAAAATTCTTTCAAATATTCATGAGGAGAATGAGGATAATTAACAAAGATTCAATAATTAGGAAGAAGTGCCAAAATGATAATCGGGGGATATCATCCTCTATAGTTAAGTGAACATTATTTCAGTTTTTATGTGATAAAATCACGTTAAATTAAAAATAACTGTGTATAGACACTAAAAAAACATTGATAATGTGATAAAATCACATTATACTAAAGATGGATAGTTGGTTTAATTTGGTTATGTAGTACTAAACAATAGAGGTCATCTGAATAAAAAATGGAGGAGATAAGATGTTAATTGGATTTTCAGTATCGAATTTTCTTTCCTTTAACGATACACAAAGTATTTCTTTTAATGCAAGTAAAGTTATCAGGCATAAAGATCATGTTTACGAAATTGATGATAAAAAAGTAGTTAAAGGGGCACTGGTTTTTGGTGCTAATGCTAGTGGCAAAAGTAACTTCATTAAAGCGATAGATTTTGCAAGAAAGGTTATTGTATTTGGCTTAGGGTCCGTAGATTCAGAAAACAAATTTTTTAGAATTGATTCTGAAAAATTTAATGAACCAGGAGTATTTCAGTTCGATATACTATTAAAAAATGTAGTTTATTCATATGGTTTTGCTATTTCATATAAAGACAAAGAAGTAATATCAGAATGGTTAGTGAAAAGAAATAAAAGTCGTGAAACTGTAATATTTAATAGAGAGATTGATATCAACAAAAAAATAACTATCGAATCGAATGCGGTTATTAAAAATAATGCTGATAAAATTAGATATGATGTTTATTTGAATGATTTCAGGAATAACAAAAATATTAATTTGGAGAAGCAATTGATTATTTCAGAAATTGCGGAGCGAAGCGGCTCTAGCCAAGGGATATTTAAGAGTATATTAGAAGTATATGAATGGTTCGGAAGGATGATTGTAATATTTCCATCTTCAAATTATAGAAATATAAACCATTTAGTTTCAAATAATAGAAAAAAGGATGAATTAATAAGTTATTTAAAATATTTTGACACTGGGATTGAATCAATAATAGAAGATGAAATTGAATATGATGATTTGATTAATGAATTGATGAAAACTAATGCTGAAGAAACTAAGCTAAATATATCAAATAGAATTAATGAAGGTCCATTTACTTTAAGAATTCGAAATCAGATTTATAACTTCAGAAAAGATAAGAATGGAAAGATTGTAGTTAAAAAGCTAATGTTAGATCATGGAAACCATGAGAATTTATTTGATTTGAGAGATGAGTCAGATGGTACACGTCGATTATTCGACTTGATACCTCTTTTGATGATGGGCGACAGTGAGATGGATCGATTAATTATTATCGATGAAATTGATCGGAGCTTACATACAAAACTCACATTTCGTTTCATTGAATTATTTTACAAAATAATTCAATCGAAGAGAGCACAATTTATAATAACAACTCATGATACTTCTTTATTAGACTTAGAATTAGTTCGACAGGATGAAATATGGTTTATTGAAAGAGGACAAGATAATAGTTCCAAAATTTATTCGCTTGATATTTTCAAGCAGAGATTTGATAAAAAAGTTGAAAAAGATTATTTAATCGGCAGGTACGGTGCAATTCCTGTTTTTTCAGATGAACTTAT
>DAMDIS010000086.1:0-1938 GCA_032100885.1 Proteiniclasticum sp. | reverse complement strand
GGCAGGTTAATGGTAAATAAGTACAGGTTAAGTTTATCTGCTTATGATCGAAAAAGTGAGATAATTGAGCCGATGAAGATATTCTACTTGTCTGTAGAAGGTAATTTAACAGAAAAAGAATACTTTAATGAAGTATCAAAGCATAGAAGTAAGCTTAACATGAACATAAAAGTTGACCTTCATGTTCTTGAAAGATCCAATAAAGATACTAATTCTGATCCTATTCATGTACTAGGTTTACTCCAAGAATACATTAAGTTCAGAAACAATCCAGAAGAAGATTTACTTAACGAGTTAAAAGAAGGATACGATTTAGAAACTATTCGTAAATACATAAATGATAAATCTTCTTTAGATGAAGAAACTTCAAATAGTATAAGTCAGCGCTTAAAGATGATAAATTATGATATGGAATACCGTAACTTTTTGAAGAAATATAATACTGATTACGATGAATTTGCAATTGTAATTGATCGTGACTCGAAATCACACAAAGAAGATAAAATGTTGGAAATTGTTAATTATTGTAAGGACCGCGGTTATTTATGTTATATTTCAAATCCATGTTTTGAATTTTGGCTATTATTGCATGTTTTAGATATGGAAAATCAAGATCAAAATTTTATCGAGAAAATTAAAATAAATAAGAAAGTATCTAAAAAACATACTTTTGTAAGTCTTGAACTAAGTAAGTATGTGAAACATGGAAAATCAAAGATTCAATTTGAAAAAAATTATTTAAGTAATATTGGAAAAGCAATAGAGCAATCCAGAAAATATGCCATTGAACCAGATCAATTGGTCCACAATATTGGTAGCAACATAGGTGAATTAATGGAAAGAATGAAAGAAGCTAAACTATCCTAAATACTGCATAACCACTTGATTACTAAAATATAATGTAGTAAAATAAATTTAAGTAAAAAATATTTGAGTAACCAGGAGGTCACTATGCAGTACATGGATATATTTCTTCAGAAATTCGGGTTAACCCGGTATGATGTTTCCCAGAGAACAGGGATCTCGCAGCAGACGCTTTCCAGCGCCAATAAAAAGGATCCTGAAGGCTACTCCGGCAAGATTCTCAATGCTCTTTCCGCTGCCACAGGAATTTCACCGGGTGAAGTGCTGGATTCACTCATCAGGATCAAGAGAGGCAATGATCACTACGTGGTCAGAAACTGGGAGGAGCTAAAGCTCGCCGTAGATTCACTTAAACCTGAGTTTCATGTCATCGGCGAATTCACACAGATCATGAAGGAAGTCAAATCAGGTCAGCTCTCGGACACTGCAAGAATGGGTACGGAGCTTGGCAGCGGAGGAACATCAGGTCTCATCGAAGCCCTCTACTATTTCGTCCACAGACAGCTAAGCGGAGGAAACAAGGATGAGGAGAAAATGAAGGACAAGGTCAGCAAGCTCTATTATATTATTCTCATTGATGAGAATACTGTAGCACTGAGGCTGAAATCACTGAGCTATTAGGAATTAACGGAAGGGAAACCTTCCTTTTTTTTCTTTTTCTGAATGATTTTCTGAAATGGCAGAAAATAGAAAAAAATAATCGTCATGATAATTTATCCGTTCTCTGCATAATTATCATCTCCTTCTCCATAATGTGAATATCAAAGGGAAAGGAGCTGAGTTAATGACTAAGAGGAATAAGAAAAGGGGGTTTTCGCTGGTAGAGCTGCTGATTGTCATCGGCATCACTGGAGTGCTCATGGCCATGTCTGCACCGAAATATCAGGGGATGGTGGAGAAAGCCAAAGAGATGGAGCAGAGGGCTCACGTGAGAGAAGCGCTGAACTATATCGATATCCATAACCTGGAAAATGCAAAGATTGAAGAGACGACTGTATTAAAGGAAGTGACTGGGGTTGGAGTCGGATTTACAGAGGTGCTGGCAGATATTGAAGACAAGTATCAGTCCATGCA
>DAMDIS010000085.1:11064-11277 GCA_032100885.1 Proteiniclasticum sp. | reverse complement strand
ATTCCAGCAACACTGCCTTTTTTTAAGTTAAATCGGATAGTTGGAGGCTTTAAATGATCAGGAATATAGCTTGTTCTGAAATCATATTCTTTTTCTTTCCATGCTCCATTTTTATCCAAGTAATAATTATCAAAATCAATGTCGTATATCTCTGCAAAATGATTGAAGTTCTCAGTAAACTGTTCGACCGTGAGATCGCCTTGATGAGGAGCT
>DAMDIS010000085.1:9398-10871 GCA_032100885.1 Proteiniclasticum sp. | reverse complement strand
CAGGATATATCGATAGAATTTCCGATCTTTAATCCTATAGGAGATATCCTCATCCCAAGGCTGAAGTTCTCCTGTTTTGCAGCGGTTGTAGCTGACCGCATATGTGATAAGACTGACAAATGGGATGGCAAGTCCTAAGCCTTTTAGGGAAACATTCCAGGTTCTGTTAAACGCCTCCACATAGGTCAGTTTTTCACCTTCAGCATTCTCTATGCGAAGTCCAAAGATAAATTTTCCAGGTGTTATTTTAAAGTGATGGAGAAAAACAGGTTCTAAAAGTATCATAATAATTATTGTCACCATGAGATCTAGAATGCTGGTTAATCCGATTCGCTCCCCCACATTGACATGAAATACTTTAACTAAAATTGCATGCCATAAAGTCAGATATATTGCCATATCAAAACCTCTGGCAAAAAATCTTCTCCATGGATCATAGACCATGGGAAGCTCTTCCTTAACCTGAAAATACTTGCTTCCAGATTCTTCAGATGAACTGTCGATTTCGGTTAGATATTTTTCAGCATCTAACTGTTCAAAATTCATTTCGTTTTTATAGATTGTTCTGCACATCTCTTTTGCATAGGTGATATTTTCTTCTTCACTGTCCAGAAATTTCGTCTGACTGGATACAGTATCCCTCAAACTTGCTTTACCCTTAATGACTGATCTTATATCATCGAGTGTGACATGAAGACTTCTAAGCAGTTTGATCTTCATAAGAAGTTCCAGATCTTTCTCTGAGTATTCTCTGTATCCATTATCCGTACGCTCAGGTTCAAATAAACCTTCTTTTTCATAATATCGTATTGTTGCCCGGTCAATTCCGGATCGGGATTCCATCTCTTTGATCTTCATGCTGTACTTCCTTTCTTCATAGCTGTCTTCATTGTAGACTATCAAGCACCTTTACAGTCAACAGATTTATTCAAAAATGTCTGAAATCATATTTTTAGACTAGTTGGCTTGCTCAAACCGATATAATTTTAAGAGGAAAAAGAGCTTTTACTGGTAAAGTATACTCAGATAATAATATAATAACTATGAAAGATAAATAGTGTATATTCTTCAATAGCAATAGCGAATGTTCAATAAGAACCGGGTTCTTGTCATGGACTTTGATTTATCTGCAGCTTCCCACCTCGTTTTTGTGCTTATATAGTTCATATCCAGAAGAAGTTCGGGGTTGCAGGAAGAATGAATGCTGTATAGTTAACATAGAATTGATTTTTAAATAAGTGGAGATAGTGAAACAGAATGAAAAAGACAATTATAATTACTGCTGTTACAACTTTTATAGTAACAGTCATGCTGATTTCTTTTGGCGTATACTGGGCATTTTTTGATATGAGCAGATTGCCTGAAGGAATACTTATAAATGAACTTGAGTCCCCAGATGGAATATATACCGTGAAAGCCTATCACGTAGAGGGTGGAACTACAGTCTCTGATTCTGTAAGAGGCGAACTGGTT
>DAMDIS010000085.1:5954-9388 GCA_032100885.1 Proteiniclasticum sp. | reverse complement strand
AAGAAGTCAAAGAATATCTACTGGAATTATAAGGAAGATTCAGCAACGATTAAGTGGATTGATGATAACAAGGTTGTTATTAATGGAATAGGACTTACTGTACCAAACAGCAAATATGATTTCAGAAATCACTGATTAGCTCGAGAAGTTTTCGCGCAAGAATTAAAAGATCATAACAGAAATCAGGATAAAACTCGAACAAAACCACTGATATCGTAATTAAACACGAAAAATTCGAGTATTCTGTTGACTGTAAAGCAGCTTCATAGGATAGCATTGAGATAAGAAATGGAATAGGAGTGGTAAATAATATGTTTGATTACTTTTACGTTGATTTGTCTGTGAATTGGTTTAGATATTTATTAATCGGTCTACTGAGTTTGTGGTTTGCTTTTTCGCTTATAAGGTTAATAAAGCTGAGCAACTTATCTCATGATGTAAAGAAGATGAACGGCAGTTATATCGATAGACTCAGTAGAAAGAGATTTACTGTTCAGGAAATTCGTGCGTATCTGAAAATCCGAACATCACTTGATCTCATCGCAAGTGCAGCAGGTCTTATAGGGATCTGGTTCTATAGAGAATTAAATGTCGCTTACCCTTTAATTGTAACACTGTATTTGCTCTTCATAGATGTCCTGATTTCATTTATCATGAAATTTATTGAAACACGAGTAGAGAAAAATTAGGAGATGAAGGGGAGTATACTATGCCTGATTTTATTAATTTCGAGTGTATCGATAACAAGAATATGAGAATCTTATAGCTTAGTTTAATGATCCTTGCACTAATCGGTGTCATTATAACTTATAGAATACTAAGGATATTTGATAAAGAAGCAGAAATCGAGAAAAGAAAAGATGAGGATATCCAGCGGGACTGAAAAGGAAAGCCTTTCATTCAGCTGAGATTATCAAAGTTCTAAATTTAAATATGTGTCTCAATTTATGGTGCTATTGATCTATTTTCCGGGGTTATTTTTTATCAATTTAAGGTAAATGAATGGTTTATCCTGGTAGCAATAGCATTTTTTTACTGATCAAAATATACGATGATTACATATGTAAAAGAAGCATGTATAAGGTGAAGGAGAGATAATATGAGAACATTCTATACAATTATGCTGCTGATCAGCTCCTGCGGATTTATCTTTTCAGCTCGACTAAAGAACAGAAAAAAGAAAATTATGAGTTTCGCGCTTACCATAATACTCATTGGTGTTTTTACAATACTGATGGAGAACAGTTAAGACAAAAACTCGGGTATTTGAGAAGGGATTCATTCGAATCCTTTTTTGCTGTCATCGGTTTAATTAATATTTTCTGATGTAATGTGAAACCAATTGTATTCTCAAACGTATATGTAGTGAAAGGGGTGCTGATGTGATCAATGACGTAATGGAAGAACTGTATATCAAGTATTATAAAGAACTCTACCTGTATGCTTTTTCACTCTGCAAAGATCATCATCTTGCACAGGACCTTACAAGCGACACTTTTTTCAAAGCGTACATGTCTCTGGAAGAACAGGATTCTTATATCAAGTACTGGCTGTTCAAAGTATGCAGGAATCTCTTCATTGATCTTAAGAGAAAGGATAAAGAGTACCTTTCGGATGATTATGTTGAAAGGTTGGAAGATAAGTCAGTTACTCCCCTATACCGAATGATTGAAACAGAGAGAAAACGGGAACTGTTTCAGGAGATATTGATGCTTAAGGAAGCTTACAAAGAGGTACTGATTCTATACTACTACTGCGATTTTTCCGTTCTGGAGATTTCAGAGTCAAAGAACCTGAATGAAGGAACGGTTAAGACACTTCTCTTTCGAGGAAGAAAAAAACTGAAAAAAAGACTGGAGGAAAACAATGGATTATAAGGATCTTATGAAAAGATATAAGCTGAATCAGGTAACCGATGAAGAAAAGCTGCTCATTGAGAAAGAAATCGAGAAGTATGAACCCATGGAAGAGTACTTCGCGGAAAATCTTGAGGATGAGCTGGGTAACCTAGAAAATATAGATGATGCTAAACAGAACAGTCATGAGACAGTTCAGCTGAAAAGAAGTGTGGATCATAGACTGCGTAAGGTTATCTTTAAGTCTGTACTTATCGCCATGGGGGTTTGGATCAGTATATTCTACATTCTCTCGCCGCTCGTTGATGCATTCTTTTATAATCCCCAGAAATTCAGTGTCGGAGAGTTTGAGAATGATGTCTCTTTTGATCTTGCAGCAGTGACTGAACTGAACATGCCGGGAATGTCTCCGAGTAATGTATATGTTGAGAGAAAAGGGTTTGGTGTATATCATCTCACATACTCCTATCTGGATCAGTTCAGAGGTGATTTTTATGGTATGAGTCATGTGATCAGGCGCGGAAAGATTACATCCACACGCCAGGATCTTGTTCTAAGACGTGACCCTTTGGAATACTTAAGATACTACAGCAATCAGAAAGATATACTGGAAGAGCTGAAAGAAAATGCAATGGCAGATGTCGAAGAGCTGAATCCTGTTTCTTACGGATCCTTCAGCATAAGTTTCGAAGAAGATCTTACGCTGGAAGAGCTGGTTACGCTGGAAGAAAAATATGAAGATATTGTATTTCAGTGGGCGGCAGTTAGAACGTTTGAGAATGATGAAGAAGTTGCCGATAAAATCGGAATGGATCTGAGGGGGAGAAACAGTCTTATGGGAAGTGATGAAAAGCTCGGAGAAAAATATCCGGCATTTTCATTGGTGAACTGGCTGGTCAGAAGCAAGGCAGATATCACAGATCCTGAAAATATTGCTGAAGGCTATAAGCAGCATTATTTCAGCCTGCTTGAATATGTTATCGACAGAGGTGACAATCTGGAAATACTTGAGCAGAGAGAAAATAAAAAGATACTCTATAAGGAGGCCTTGGAGTATGCAAAGAAAGAGGGGGTCAGGATTTATGGTCTGGTCGTGTACAGCGAAATGAGACACATCAGAGAATTTATGGAGAATGAAAATCTCAGACTCTTCGATCTCAATGATGCCGTTGCATATAAAAGGTATTAGGAACCCTCTGAGAAATATTCCACTGAATTGCTGGTGAAGGTGTAATTTAGTATATCGTAATTTAGTATATTATGTTATACTAAATCATAAACTACTAAATGAGGTGAGTGGGATGTTTGTTGGTCGAGAAGAAGAACTAAATTCACTTGAGCGTCAGTACAATAGCAGTGATTTTCATTTTACAGTAATCTATGGCAGGCGAAGGATTGGTAAAACTGAACTGATCAGACAATTTATTAAGGGTAAGAACGCTGTCTATTTCATGGCAACGGAAAGCAGTGGTGAGAAGAATCTGGAGATGATGTCCAGAGTGATACTGGAGCGTTCAGGTGCTGAATTTCGTTTTAACGGATTCTCAGATTTCGAAGCGCTTTTTGATTATCTGGCCG
>DAMDIS010000085.1:0-5886 GCA_032100885.1 Proteiniclasticum sp. | reverse complement strand
AGCGTACCCGGAAATCTCATCCCTCATTCAGAAATACTGCGATCATGAATGGAGGGATACCAGACTGCATCTGATTTTGTGCGGATCTTCCATGAGTTTTATGGAAAACCAGGTGTTGGGTGCGAAAAGCCCTCTTTATGGAAGGAGAACTTCTCAGATCAGACTTAAGGAATTCAGTTATTTTGAAACAGAAGCATTTCTGGCGCCTATGAAAAAAGAGGAGATTGCCGTCCTTCACTCTGCAACTGGTGGAGTAGCAGAATATTTAAGCTACATAGACAGAAAAAAAACGTTGGATGAAAATCTAACAGATTTATTTTTCAGCACATCAGGAAGAATGTATGAAGAACCAATCAGTTTCTTGAAGCAGGAACTTAGAGAACCTGGTGCGTATAATGCAATACTGGATGTTATAGCCGGTGGGGCTCGAAAAAACAATGAGATTGCCACAAAAGTCCAAAAAAGTACAGGCGCAATCAATAACTATCTTGATAATCTCATAGAACTGGGCATATTGATAAAGGAGAAACCCGTTGGAGAGGCAACTTCAAGAAAAACCATCTACAGAATAAGAGATGGATCCTTCAGGTTCTGGTACCGTTATGTTTTCCCTAATATGAGTGCCATTGAAATTGGACTGGGTGATCGTTTCTATCGTGACCAGGTTAAAGAAGATCTCCCCAATTTTATGGGTGAAGGTTTTGAAGAGATTTTTATTGACTACTTCGACAGAATGAATAAAGATGGTGCTTTACCTTTTCTCGTCACCTCTCGGGGAAGGTGGTGGGGAAATAACGCTAAACTGAAACGAGAGGAAGAAATTGATCTTGTGGGTTTTGGCAGAGACTCTGCCATTTTCTGTGAAGTGAAATGGACCAGCAGAAAAATCGGCATGGAGGTTATTGACCAGCTGATTGAGAAAAGCATGCTTTTTGCCGCACCTGAGAAACACTTTATTTTGTTTAGTAAAAGCGGATTTACAAAGACAGTGATGGATGAGTACGAAAGCAATAATCGGATACATCTGATCCGTTTCCTGGAAGAATAATAAGAACACCTAAGGAAGAACCCTTTCATCGTAAGCAGAGATGTGAGGATTCTTCCTTTCTTCACTTCTTGTGGATCCATTTCTTCTTGATTAACATAATATTGTAAGTCATTTGTCAATTCTTTCTCTATAGTTATGATATTATAGATTCAAGAGGTGTTTTAATGATGAAAAAAGTCATGGTATTCCTGCTTATTCTACTGTTTCTCACACCGGAGTTTCTTATGGTGTCTGCAAATTCCGCACCCTTCATCTGGGTCAATTATCCGTCGTCATCCATGATGGCCATTGATTCCGATACAGACATAGAAGTTCTCAAGGAAGATCTTCATTTTGATTTCAGCCAGCAGACGGAAGAGAGTTTTTCCCTTGGAGCGAGGGCTTCAGCAAAGTATGAAATGAAGAATACCGGAGATGAAGCTGAAGTTTCCAGCATGGTTTTTCCTTTTTTCAAAAAGATGTGGGGCGAAGGCTCTGATGAAATTGAAGTTTTTGTTGAAGGAGAAGAAATTCCAAGAAGCGGAGCTGAATGATGAGGATCCGGCTATGTATGTCATGGATGTAGAAAATATCCTGTCTTCAGTGACAAGAGAACAATATCAGCCAGAGAGTTTCAGTTACGCCGATCAGGGTAAACTTTATCGAGTCAAGGCGAAAAGGAAAGCGGAACAGTCAGGTTATCTTCAGGTCAGTTTCAATATCATTGAATCATCTCAGAAGGTCATGGCGAGTGGTTTCAACAGTTACGGTTCTAATGGGACAGGGGAGTATGTACTGGGCGCACATCTTGAAGAAGGTGAAACAACCGCTGAATTCTTTGTTTTAGGTGGAGATCCTTCGGTACTAAGCGTAGACATTGTGAGCAGCATAGAAAACGGCGTTAAGAAGCCGGTTGATGATATCCAGTATGAAGTCCATGAAGAATACATGGACCTTGCGACATACTACAGGAACTATGTTACAGAGAGTGAGTATTTTCCCGTAGTGGGCATGAACACTGTACAGGAACAAAATCTTTACTTCGAAGCGCTGGACAGAGCACTCGGCGAGCAGGCTGTGATCATGGAAGACATGATCACCATGTATCTTGGTGATCCGAGATATGCCATGATTGTCTATGATGTACCTTTTGAAGCGGGTGAAGAGAAGACTGTAGAAGTGCGTTACTTAACCTACGGCACCATGGACAGAAGAGAGACTCAAGAGCCCACCTATACCTATAACTACTTTCTTCAGCCTGCAGCAAGGTGGAAAGGCTTCAAGAATCTTTCCGTAATGATTACCCCGCCTGATGATTATCCTTTCGTCATTGAAAGTACACTGCCTATGGAGAGGCTTGATGATGGAACCTATTCGGGAGAATTTGAAACACTTCCGGAAGAAGATCTGAGATTTGTTCTCTATGAAAATGAAGAGATCACAGCAATGGACAGAGCAAAGGGTACCCTTTCAAATTATCAGTATCCAATCTATTTCATTGGCACACTGCTTCTCAGTTTTCTCGTCCTTGGTGTGCTTACTATGATCCTGAAGAAAATCATCATAAAGTTCATCAATAAAAGAAAAGAAGAGAACAGATAGGAACTGCTGCTTAAAAAAAGTGAGCATGATCAAGATGCTTAACATTAAAGAGATGGAGGACAATTTATGAAGCTATATATGAAACAGAAGGTGTTTTCCTGGAAAGACAGGTTCTACATCAAGGACGAAAACGAACAGGACAGGTATTATGTGGAAGGAGAACTTTTTTCATGGGGAAAGAAACTCCATGTCTATGATCTTTCCGGAAAAGAGGTAGCCTTTATTCAGCAGAAGGTTTTCAGCTGGCTGCCTAAGTTTTATGTCTACATTGAAGAAGAGCTCATTGCTGAAATCGTCAAGGAGTTTACCTTCTTCAAGCCCAAGTACTCCATACAGGGCCTTAACTGGGAAGTTTCGGGAGATTTCTGGGCTCATGATTATGAAATCTACGATGGAAGAGACCTGGTGGTTTCCATACAGAAAGAGTGGTTCAGATGGGGAGATTCCTACGTGATGGACATCATGGACAATCAGAATGAGGTACATGCCCTTGCGGTGGTTCTTGCCATTGATGCCGTCCTTGCCGCCCAGAGTGCTGCCGGTGCCAGCGCCGGCGCATCAAACTAACGTTATTCTAATATTCATATTTCTTTGATAAGATAAGATAAGAATTTGTGATAAGAAATCTGAAATAATGAATAGTTAAGCCAGGAGTGAATGAAGAGTTATGAATATAAACAATGACAGCAATGAAAAACAGGACAAAAATGAAGCCAGCTCATATGTAGGCTACGGAGTTGCCTTCGGACTTATAGGTGGCGCTCTATTTTCAACCATTATCGGAATGTTTTTCAGGTTTCCGCTGATCTGGGCTTTTGGACCCGGATTCGGAATGCTCGTGGGAATAGTAGTCGGTGCAGTGATGGATTCAAACAGAAAGAGTTAAAGTGATTGCGAGGGCTTTTTATGCCTGCACATCAGCTGAAGCCATAGAAATTGTGTGAAGTTTTCCACACGATTCGTATCAGATAAAGGAGTGAGTGAGATGCAGTCAGATGCAAAAACAGTCAATGAATACCTGGATGAACTGCCTGAAGATCGGAGAGAGCCTGTAAAGAAGCTGAGAGAAGTCATTCTGAAGAATCTTCCCGAGGGCTTTGAAGAGGAGATGTCCTATGGCATGATCGGGTATGTTGTACCCTTAAGTATATTTCCTGCCGGCTACCATGCTTCGAAAGGTGAGCCACTGCCTCTTATGAGTCTCGCCTCCCAGAAGAACTATATTGCCCTTTACCATATGGGGCTTTATGCAAAGCCTGAGGTTGAGAAATGGTTTAAGGATGAGTATAAAAAAAGAGTGGTTACAAAACTTGATATGGGCAAAAGCTGTATCCGCCTGAAGAAAATGGAGGATATTCCCTATGATCTCATCAGCGAGCTCAGTCAGAAGATCACAGTTGAAGAGTACGTGGAAGCCTACAAAGAAGCTATGGAGAGCAGAGGGAAGTAGGGACTTTAGTTTTAAGAATATAGAAAAATGGCACTTCAAATGAAGCGCCATTTTTTTATGGGGATAGATGATCCGTTTATGCACTGTTTTCTGAAACAGATATCTCAGCTAGATCTGGCCGAGCATCATCTGAACAAGGAACGATACAACCACCACAAGGGCAGAGATGATGAACCCATGAAACATAGGCGTAAATCCTGATTTTGCCACCTGGCTGAAATTCGTCTTAAGCCCAATGGCACCAAGAGACATGACCATGATGAACTTGCTGAGCTGCGACAGAGATGAGCTTAACGCCACAGGTACAAAACCGGTACTCTTCAGGGTAACCATGAGAAGGAAGAACAGAATGAAAAAGGGGAAGATCTTACGGATATCCACCTTTGTTTTCACCGCTTCGCCAGTCTGTGAAGAACTCATTTTTTTCCTCTCAATTCTTTCGTTGATGTATGAGAAGATGAGGACCACAGGAACGATGGACAGGGTCCTTGTGAGTTTAACAATGACCGCAAACTGGCCTGCTGCATCTGAGAATGCATAGCCTGCGGCGACAACCGATGAGGTGTCATTGACGGCAGTACCTGCCCAAAGTCCGAAGCCGAGATCCGACATCATGAAGAAGCGCCCCATGATGGGGAAAAGCACAACCATTATGATGTCGAAGATGAATGTTGCGGATATGCCATATGCGATATCGCTGTCTTTAGCGTCAATTACCGGTGCGATTGCAGCGATAGCTGAGCCTCCACAGATGCCCGTTCCCGCTGATATGAGGCTTGAAAGCTTCCAGTCCATTCCAAGAATCTTGCCCAGAAGATATCCGCCTCCAAAAGCGGTGAAGAGGGTAAAGGTCATGACGATGAGTGAAAACTTTCCCACCGACAGAATCTGACCGAAACTGAGACCAAGTCCCATGAGAATAATGGAAAACTTGAGCAGTTTCTTTGAGGTGAAAGTGAAGCCTTCTTTGACTCCCTCCATGGATGACACGAAGGGATTGAGGGCCATTCCGATGATCAGGGCAAATACTCCTGCGCTGATCAGATGGACCGGCAGGGATTCGCTGATGAGGTAGGAAACTGCGGCAAGAGCCGCTGATAATATAATTCCTTTGTATAGTGATTTAAGTCTGTTCAAATTCAGTCATCTCCAATGCTTCGATAATACCTCTTGATTTTAACATGCTTTATCTATAAAATAAAATTATAATAATTGATATATACATTAATTAATTTAATGGAGAGGTGAAATATGATCGATCAGAAACTGGAGTCTTTTCTGAGTGTTGTCAGGCACGGAAGCTATACTAAAGCTGCGCTTGAGCTTGACCTGACTCAGCCGGCCATCAGTCACCACATGAAACTGCTTGAGGAGCATTACGGCAGAAAGCTGCTGGACTACAGAAACCGGACACTGACGCTAACTGAAGCGGGAGAGATTGTCCTTGAACATGCAGAGATGCAGAAGGCAAGGGAAAGAGTGATCAGAGAAAAGCTTCTGCATATGGAAGACAGAAAGAAGGAAAGAAAATTCGGTGCGACCCTTACCATCGGAGAATTTACGCTCTCAGATATCCTTCCGGAACTTCTTGGCAGCTTTTCCCATGAGCATCTGACCATGCTTGTAGACAATACGAAGAATATGCTGAAGATGCTAAGTGAAGGAGAAATACAGTTTGCTCTGGTGGAAGGTCTCATCGACAAGGACGAATACAGGGCGAGGCTTCTTAAAACGTGCTCATTTGTACTGGTGGTTCCGGAAGGTCACAGACTGACGAAAATGAAGGAAGTCAGGCTTGATGATCTTC
>DAMDIS010000084.1:11052-11317 GCA_032100885.1 Proteiniclasticum sp. | reverse complement strand
ATGGACATCGAAATGCCGAAGATGAACGGAATCGATGCCCTGAAGGTCATCAAGGAGAAACATCCGGGCATTGAGGTCATCATGCTGAGCTCTCACTCGAAAGAGGGAAGTACTGTGACCATGGAAGCTTTAGAGATGGGCGCACTTGATTTCATCGAGAAGTCTTCCGACAGGGGAGACACGAATTTCATCACAGAAGAGCTCGAGGATAAGCTGAAAGTGTGCGATCTCATCTCGAAAAACCCGGGAAGAGAAAAAAGGACAG
>DAMDIS010000084.1:10142-10974 GCA_032100885.1 Proteiniclasticum sp. | reverse complement strand
TAAAGAGCGCCCTTACACCAAAAGGCAGCTTTGATCATAAAAAGGTGAAGGCCATCGTCATCGGCGCTTCAACCGGAGGACCCAAGGTCCTCTTTGAAATCGTAAGATCTCTGCCGAAGGCGCTCAACCTTCCGGTCTTCATCGTTCAGCATATGCCTAAGGGATTTACAAAGTCCTTTGCGGAGAGGCTGGACAGCGAATGCGCCCTGAAGGTCGTGGAAGCGGAAGACAACATGGACATCAGAAGCGGAATGGTCTATGTAGCCCCCGGGGACTACCATATGGTGATCGAAGGAGAGAAGCTCAGGCTCAACCAGAAGCCCAAGCTTCATGGGGTAAGACCCGCAGCAGACTATCTTTTTGAGTCCGCTGCAGTGAAATACGGCAAGGGACTCCTTGCGGTCATTCTGACCGGAATGGGAAAAGACGGAGCTTCAGGAATGATCTCCATAAAGGACGAAGGCGGATACAACCTTGCACAGAACAAGGAAACTTGCGTGGTATACGGCATGCCCGGTTTTGCCGTCTCCTCTGGCGTTGTCGATGAGATTCTTGCACCGGAAGAAATCTCGGAACATATTCTAAAGATTGTGAAGGTGAAAAATGGAACTGGAATTTGATTTTTTCAAAGCATGGGTAAAAGACAGACTGAAGATGGATCTGGATGCCTATAAGGAAAAACAGCTGCACAGAAGAATCACAAGTGTCATGACCAGTGCAGGATGCAGAGACCTTAAGGAATATGCTGCCCTTATCGAGAAGGACAGCCATGTCAGGCGTGTATTTCTTGACTACATCACCATCAATGTCACGGAGTTTTACCGCAACAAGG
>DAMDIS010000084.1:5796-10132 GCA_032100885.1 Proteiniclasticum sp. | reverse complement strand
TCGATGAATTTGAAGCGGCAGTAAATGATGTGCTTGTACCAAGGTTCAAAAACCTCAAGATCTGGAGCGCGGCATGCTCCATAGGAGCCGAGCCTTATTCTGTGGCGATGATCATGGAAAAGCACAAGATCAGAAACGCAAAGATCATTGCAACGGATATCGACGACACCATCCTCATCAAGGCAAAGGAAGGTAAGTACAAGGATACGGAGCTGAAGAATGTGGAAGCCAAGGAGCTTGAACAGTACTTTCACCGCTCGGGTAACGACTACCTCATTACCGATGCCATCAAGAGCCGTGTGCAGTTCAAGAAGCATGATCTTCTGCTTGACCGGTATGAAAAGAACTTTCATGCGGTCATCTGCAGAAATGTGACCATTTATTTCAAGAATGAAGCCAAAAATGAAGTATACAGAAAAATCAGCGAATCATTAGAAAAGGGTGGCATCTTCTTTACCGGTGCGACAGAAGCCATATATAACCCGGCCAGTTTCGGGTTCAGGAAGCTTTCCACCTTTTTGTATGAGAAAGTCTAAGGGGGACATTTTTCATGGACGATTTACAAAAATATAGGGATCTGTTTTTTGAAGAAACAGATGAGTACCTGCAGAGCCTGAACGAGAATCTGCTGATCCTTGAGCGGGATACTGAAAGTCCCGGGATCATCGATGAGATTTTCAGATCGGCACATACCTTAAAGGGTATGGCGGCAACCATGGGATATACCACCATGACGGAGCTGACCCACAATATGGAGAACGTCCTGGAGCTTTTCAGAACCGGAAAGCTTTCCGTTTCACCAGATGTTGTCAGTGTCATCTTCAAGTGCCTCGACAAGCTTTCGGAGATTGTGGAAGACTTGAGAGAAGAGCACTATCCGGATTATGATATTTCAGAGCTTCTTTCGGAGCTTAAGAGCATCTCTGAAGAAGACGCGGAAGTCTTTGAAGAAATCGAAGTGAAGAAGGAAAGCGAGCTTCATGACGAAATCAGCGACATCGATGCTTCCGTCATCAGGCAGGCCATGGAGAAAGGCTTCAGAGCCTACAGCATCATCGTCAAGGTCACAGCCACCTGCATGCTCAAGGGCGCAAGAGCTTACCTTGTGGTGAACAAGCTTGAGCAGGGAGGAGAGATCATCCAGACAAATCCCGGCGTAGAGGATCTTGAAGAAGGAAGCTTCGACCGCATTTTCAAGCTGCTCTACCTGTCTCAGGCTTCAAAGGAAGAGGTCACAGAGACCGTCGAGAACGTGGCGGAAATTGAAGATGTCGTGGTTTTAGAAATCACAGAAGATACACTTCCGGATTTTTACAATATCCCAGAGAAAGAGGGAAAAGAAGAGAAGAAGGTCGTGGAGCTTAATGAGGTCAAGAAGGCCAAAGAGACAGCAAAGCAGAAAAGCGAAGAAAAGCATGGCGTTTCTGTCCACGGCAATCAGTCCATAAGAGTTGATTTAAGCAGGCTCGATAATTTCATGAATCTTGTTTCAGAGCTTGTCATCTACAGAACAAGACTTGAGGAGCTCAGTACCCGTTACAAGGCTACAGAGCTGAATGAGCCTCTGGAGCAGGTGGCAAGAATCACATCCGATCTTCAGGACCTTGTTCTTAAGATCAGAATGCAGCCGGTTAATGTGGTATTCAACCGCTTCCCGAGAATGGTGAGAGACCTTACCCAGGAACTGGGCAAGGATATGGACCTCATCATCGAAGGTGAAGAGACGGAGCTTGACAGAACTGTTGTATCAGAGCTTGGTGAGCCGCTGGTTCACCTCATCAGAAACGCAGCGGATCACGGTATAGAATCAGCTGAAGAGAGAAAGGCCAAGGGAAAGAATCCTAAGGGAACCATCGAGCTTACAGCCTACCAGGAAGGAAACAAGGTCGTCATCAAGGTAAGTGACGACGGTAAAGGAATCGATCCTGAAAAAATCAGAGAAAGTGCCAAGAGAAAGGGCATTCCGACAGAAGGCCTTGGAAAGAGCGAGCTCATTCAGCTGATCTTCAATCAGGGATTCTCAACAAATACGGAAGTAACGAATATCTCCGGAAGAGGCGTAGGAATGGATGTTGTCCGTTCCAAGATCACCACTTTGGGTGGAAGCATTGAAGTGACCAGCGAAGTAGGCAAGGGGACAAACTTTGTCATCAAGCTTCCTCTGACTCTCTCCATCATCCAGGCGCTTATGGTTCATGTGGGTTCTGAGACCTTCGCACTGCCTCTGGGTCTCATCGAGAAGGTCATCAAGGTCCAGGACGGAGACATCAAAGATTCCCATAACGGAGAAGTGTATATCTACAGAGACAAGGTCATTCCTGTAGTAAGAATCGATGAGAAGCTCTCCATTGAAAGAGAAAGAAAAAATCAGCATATCATCATGGTCCTTATCGGCGGAAAACAGTTCGGTCTTATCGTGGACGAGCTCATCGGTCAGCAGGAGATCGTCATCAAGAAGCTCAGCGGAAGCGTGGGCAAGATGGATGAGTACCTGGGCGCCGCTATTCTAGGAAACGGAGACATTACCCTCATCCTTGACGTGAGCAATCTCGTCAGCGGAAAGGGGGAAGACTTTGAATAGAGAAGAGTTTTCTCATATCCAGCTGGATGTGATTAAAGAACTGGCCAATATCGGCGGAGGAAATGCCGCCACAGCCATTTCCCAGATGGTCGGAAAGTTCATCAACATGAGCGTACCCACCATAGAGATCCTCGGATATGACGAGGTGTTTTCCAAGATCATGAACGAGGACCAGATGGTCATCGCGGTGTCCATGAGGATGATCGGTGAAGGTGGAGGAAATTTCCTCTTTATCTGCACGGAAGACAATGCGGAGAAGCTTGTGAGAATGATGCTGCCGCCGGATTTTCGTCTCAGCGAGGAAATCGAGTACTCCGCAGTGTCGGAACTTGTGAATATCGTTGTGACGTCCTACCTCAATGCCTTATCAAGGCTTCTTGATCTGTCGCTGTTCTCGTCGGTGCCTGCACTAACCGTGGATATGTTCGGGGCGATTCTGTCCTATGCCTATATCGAAAACGAGCAGTACGACGATCAGGTGATGATCATCAAGAATGAGTTTATATATGATGGAGACAAGGTGGATTCCGCCTTGTACTTTATCCCGAGACCAGGAGTCTTGGACAGTCTGTTTCAAAAAATTGGAGTGTAATTGAAGGGAGATTAACCATGTCAAAGAGGATAATGATCGTAGATGATGCGATCTTCATGAGAATGAAACTGAAGGATATACTGGAAAAGAACGGATACGAGGTTGTTGCGGAAGCCCAGAACGGAGCGGACGCCATCGAGAAATACAAGGCGGAAAGACCGGACATCGTCACCATGGACATCACCATGCCTGAGATGAACGGAATAGACGCCTTAAAGGGAATCAAGAAGATCGACGGAAGCGCAAGAGTCATCATGTGCAGCGCCATGGGTCAGCAGGCAATGGTAATGGAGGCGATTCAGGCAGGTGCACTGGACTTTATCGTAAAGCCTTTCGAGACCGACAGAGTCATCGATTCCATCGTCAAGGCGTGTAAGTAAGTTATGGAGAAGCAGATCATCGTATTCACTTTAGGTGAAAAATATTATGCAGTGAACTCGGATCAGGTTGAAGAGATCTCAAAGATGATCGATTCTACCATGGTGCCTAATGCACCCAGGCACATTGAAGGTCTGATCAACTTAAGAGGAAATGTGATTTCTCTCGTAAATCTGGCAAAGCTTTTGCACCTCACGGAAGAAGAATGCTATAATAATATCGTTATTCTTGATCGGCAGGACGAAAAAGTGGGTATACTGGTCACAGAGGTGAAAGAAGTTCTGAAGATTAAGGAAGAAGATATAGAAAAGGTGTCCACGGAAACGAAAAGCGGTGTAGTGGGTATCATTCAGCTCGAGGAAGAACTTGTGAACTACATCGATTTGGACCGCATTATTTCGTAAATGAGGGGATAACTTGAAACAGGTACTATCACAGCAGGAAATAGATTCACTACTCAATGCGCTGAATACTGGAGAAATCAATCCGGAAGAGATCAAAGAGGAAGAGGAGAAGAACAAGGTCAGGGCTTATGACTTCAGAAGGCCGATCAAGCTTTCCAAGGAGTACATCAATACGCTCCATATGATCTTTGAAAACTTCGCAAAGAGCTCATCTAATGTACTGTCGACCATGGTGAGGACAAACGTAAGTATGTCCCTTGGTGCAGTAGAGCAGATCAGCTTTGATGAGTTTGTCCATTCTATCCCTAATCCGACCATCATGGGTGTCTTCCACAGCGCACCGCTCAGCGGGAATCAGATCATCGAGATCAATCCGCAGTT
>DAMDIS010000084.1:4856-5786 GCA_032100885.1 Proteiniclasticum sp. | reverse complement strand
GTGGAGCTTCTATGTGGCGGTGCCCAGTCAAGGGAGAAGAAGGGACCCAAAAAAGAAAAATTTACAGACATCGAGCTTGGCATCGTGGAAGATGTCCTGGTGAACCTTCTTAAGGGCTTCAAGTCCTCATGGAGCGACATCATGGAACTGGAACCCACACTGGATAACCTCGAGACCAACCCGCAGCTTGTTCAGACCATGTCACCGAACGAGCCGGTGGTTCTCATCAGTTTCATGGTGGAGATCTTCGATGTGAAGAGCTTCATCAACATATGTATCCCTTATGTCTCCTTCGAGAACATCACGGACAAGCTCAGCATCAGAAGCTGGTTTGATATGGGGAAGAGCTATGATGACAATAAATACAGGGACCAGATCGCAGAACGGCTTGAAGTGACAGATGTGGGACTGACCGTGGAGATGGGTAAGACCATACTTACAGTCGACGATTTCCTCCATCTTGAAACTGGAGATATCGTCCAGCTGGACATGAGGACAGACCAGCCCATGAAGTTGTATGTGGAAGATAAGGTCCACTACCTGGTGCAGCCAGGTCTATATAAGGACAAGATGGCGGTACAGGTCTTACAATACGTGGAAGAGGATGTTGAGATATGAAAGAAAACTTTTTATCACAGGCAGAAGTAGACGCGCTTCTGAAAAAAAGAGATGCGTCTGAAGAAACTGGTCTAAGAGAAACGGATAAGGATGTCATCGGTGAAGTAGGAAACATAACCATGTCTACTGCTGCAACGACGCTTTCTTCCATCATCAACAGACGGGTTTCCATCACAACGCCAAGAGTGAGTTACATAAATTTCCAGGAAATCATAGAAGAGTGCGATATCCCGAAGATCGTTTCGAGAATCGGATTCAAGGAAGGTCTCAAGGGGAACAATCTCCTCATGATGAATGTGCAGGATTCTGCTA
>DAMDIS010000084.1:4178-4674 GCA_032100885.1 Proteiniclasticum sp. | reverse complement strand
AATTCATCTGCAAGATCTCTTTTCATCTGTCTGTTGAAGGACTGATCGAAAGTGACATCATGCAGCTCTACACCTTAGATACCGTAAAGGAAATCGTCGGAATCATGATGGGTGAGCCTGCAAAGCCAGCGGAACCTGTAGCAGCGCCTCAGCCGAAAGAAGAGGTTTATGTGAGCAGGTCAGAAGAGCAGAGAACACCACCAAGAGAAGAGCAGAAACAAAGACCGGCTTATGAGGAAGAGGTTGAAGTGCAGAAACCGGTTTTCGCACCGCTGAAAGACACTTCTGAACCAACCCAGAAGAGAAACCTGGATCTCATCATGGATGTACCACTAGAGTTCTCTGTGGTTCTTGGTAAGACCAAGAAGAGCATCCAGGACGTCCTTGCACTTGGAGCTGGAAGCGTAGTTGAGCTTAATAAGCTAGCTGATGAACCACTTGAAGTCTATGTGAACGGTAAACTCATCGCCCATGGCGAAGTTGTCGTCATCAACGA
>DAMDIS010000084.1:0-4168 GCA_032100885.1 Proteiniclasticum sp. | reverse complement strand
GATCATGAGTAAGGAAGCCAGAGTCAAGGGACTGAAATAGGAACTGAATAAGCTATATGCTGAATGAATATCAGGCTCATCGTATCTGTTAATTTAGATACTATGGGTCTTTTTTTTCTCCTTTGAAAAAACTGGGTATATTTTAAGGAAATATATCTCTAACACAGCTATAATGGATTGAGTAGAAAGGCCTGCCTTTTTTCTGACAGACCCTTAACAAAAGAAATTAATCTACGATACTATACAATAAGAGTAATAAATAAGAACAAAAATTAAGGCAGGTGAAATCCATGAAAATAGATCAGTTTCACAGCAACTATGTTCAGAACACATTTAAGAACAGTGAAGAAAGAAAGAATGGTCATGTTGATGGCAAGACAGTAGGTAAGAGCACTGTAGAGATATCCACTCAGGCTAAGGCTTTAGTTAAGAGAATCAGCGAATCTGAAGATACTCATATATCTGAAAAGGTAGAACAGATCAGAAGATCTATCCAAGAAGGAAGCTACAGCGTGGATACCGATAAAATTGCAGATAAGATACTGGAAAAGATAGACGAGCAGAGAGGATAAGAAACCAATGAATGATACAAGAAAGCTTGTTGCGGCACTTAAGGAGCTAGTTAAGATCTTAGGTGAAGAGAAAAATGTGCTCATAAAGAGCGATGCGGTTACTTTGGAAAAGATCGTTATAAAGAAATATGAGCTCATTGCAAAGATAGATATGGAGAAGAAAGCAGGCGTAGAAGCTGATGAGGAAGTAAGAACACTTGGAGCAGAAATACAGAGACTTCAGGAAATCAATCTACTACTTACAAAGCAGTCTCTGGCGTATCAGGAAGAAATCCTTAAAGCTCTTGCAAAGAATAACACATCCAAGTTCAATACTTATTCTAAGCAAGGGAATATCAACAGTCAGAAAGAAGTTACTTTAGTGGACCAATCAGTATAGAGGTGGAAATATGTCAGGATTATTCGGTACATTCAATGTTGCGGTTAAAGGGCTTAATGCAAATCAGACAGCGCTTCATACCACATCACATAATATATCCAATGCAAATACAGAAGGATTCAATCGTCAAAGGGTGGAACTGAAAGCGGATACACCATACAATATGGCAGGTGTAGGACAACTGGGAACAGGGGTCAGACTGCAGTCAGTAGTTAGAATGGTGGATGAATTTGTAGACAAGCAGATCAGGAATGAAAACAGCACACTTGCTCAGTATGAAACCCAGCAGGATATCATGGGGCAGATTGAAATGATTTTCAATGAGCCTTCTGATACAGGACTGAATTTCGCCATGGGAGAGATGTTCAATTCCTGGCAGGAGCTTTCTAAAAATCCTGAAAGTCTCAATGCCAAGAGTATGGTTGTTGAAAAGACCAAATCTTTTGTGGATACATTAAAACATATGTCTGTTCAGGCAAATGAGCTTAAAGATGATGTCGTCGTAAATATCGAAAAGAATGTTTTTGATGCCAATTCCATCATCACTCAGCTGGATACTGTTAATGAACAGATTTTCAATATCTCTGTAAAAGGACACAGTCCAAATGATCTTATGGACACAAGAGATCTCTTGCTTAAAAAGCTGTCTGGAATAACCGAGTTCAAAGAAACCTACGATCAGTACGGAAGAGTTACTGTAGATGTGGGAGGAACAACACTTACTAAGAGTGATGCTGATGTGAAGCTCAGTAGTATTACTGAAGTAAAGCAAAATGCTAATGGAACTTTTACTGTGTATGGAAGCATTGGCGGAGACAGCGGTAAACCATTTGTTTCTGAAGAAATGAGTGCTGAAGAAGCGGCAAAGTACAAGCCTGGTACACCTGTTCTATATAAGGCAGATGGTAATACCTTTGAAAAAGTGGAAATAACATCAGGAGCTATTGGCGGACATCTTAACTCACTTGGCGAGATTGAAGGAAGAATGGCGGAACTGGATACCTTTGCTCGAGGAACTGCATATGCCTTCAACACAATTCATAGTGATGATGGAGACGGAATCCCGTTTTTCTCTGAAGATGAACCCATAACAGCATCCAATCTTAAGATTAATGAGAGTATTATGGAAGATAACGGTAAGGTTGCAACGGGTAAGACTGAAACTTCCCCTGCTGGAGATGGAAGCAGAGCGCTTGCTCTTGCTAACCTGAGAACAACAAAGTTTGATTTTAAGAATTTCGGCAATAATACCTATGATAAAGATACAATGAAATTTTCAAGCACTTCTTCCGCATCAACTATGGAAGGTGCTTATGGAGATATCATCATAAAGATAGGGATAAAGACCGAGCTTGCCACCAATATGGTGGACAATCAGACCGCTGTTATGGCGCAGTTATCGAACAGACGTGAGTCTGTATCAGGTGTCTCGATTGATGAGGAAGTAACTAACCTTCTAAAGTATCAGAGAAGCTATGAGGCAAATTCAAGAGTGATCAATACCCTTAATGAGATGCTGGATACTCTGATCAACAGAACAGGCGTGTAGGGAGGATAAGATGAGAATTACAAATAATACCCTCACGGGTAATTATCTAAGGAACCTTAATAGAAATCTAAAGCAGATGCAGAAGTATCAGAACCAGCTTTCTACAGGAAAAGAAATCAGTAAGCCTTCCGACAATCCTATGCTTGTTGGCAGAGTCATGGGGCTGGATAACAATGTCAGGATGAATGAACAATATGGTAAAAATATTGATGATTCCTTAGGTTGGACTGATACAGCAGATGGAGCAATGAATGAAATGACCGCTGTGGTTCAAAGAGCTAGAGAACTTGTTGTATACGGAGCCAATGGAACTTTGTCTGATACTGACAGATTGGCTTTAAGAGATGAAGTAGCTATGCTTAAAGATCAGATGGTTCAGCTTCTGAACACAAACTATGATGGAAGATATATTTTCGGCGGACAGAAGACCACAGAACCTCCGTTTTCAATTGATGTAGACAGTAAGATGGTCTATTCCGGTGGAAAGAATGCTGATGGAGAAGGCATGATTTTCAGAGAAATTGCCCAGGGCGTGACCGTTCAGATAGAAAGTGACGGTTCTAGACTTACAACAGCAGAAGATGCTGGAACAGAGAATTTTGGTGAACTCCTGGACAATGTAATCACTGCGATGGAAGATGGGGACACACCATCATTATCAGGGGAACTTTTAGGTGATATGGACATCCATCTTGATAATGTCATTCGTATCAGATCAAAAATGGGTGCTGTGTATAACAGACTGGAAGCTGCTCAGGAAAGAAATGCTTCTGAGAATTTAAGTATGACTGAACTTTTATCTAAAAGTGAAGATATCGATCTTGCTGAGAAGATGATGGAGTTCAGTATGATGTCCACTGTATACCAGGCATCACTTTCTACAGGAGCTAAGATTCTTCAGCCTAGTCTATTAGACTACATAAGGTAGAGTGATTAAGATGATTATAAAAACTAAATTTCTGGGAGAAGTTGAAATCAGAGAAGAAGACATCATAATTTTTCCTGATGGGATCCTTGGTTTTGAGGATAGCAGACAGTTTATACTCTTAGATATACCTGAAAATGAATTCTTCAAGATTCTCCAGGACGTGGAACGGGAGTATGTATCCTTTATTGTTACCGATCCATTCAAGTTCAAAGAAGATTATGAAATGGAAGTTCAAGACAATGAGCTTCTCAAGATAAATATCAGAAAGAAAGAGCAGATTGCTATGATTAACATTGTCACCTTGTCTGACGTGTTCGAGAAAAGCTCTATGAATCTTCTGGCTCCCATCATTATGAACACTGAGAACCGTATAGGCAAGCAGTATGTTCTAAGTAATGTGAGCTACAGTACAAAACATCCATTATTTGAAAAAAATGAGGAAAACCCCAATGCTGATTCTTAGCAGAAAACTTGGTGAGAGCATCATCATCGATGACAGGATCGAAGTGAAGGTGCTTGAAATAGTAGATGGAAAAATCAAAATTGGAATAGAAGCGCCTAAAGATGTGACTATACACAGAAAAGAAGTTTATGATGAAATAAAAAATGAAAATAAAAATATTTTTAAAAATACTAACGCAAATTATATACTTATGTATTTAGCAATTTTTTATAAAAACTATTATGTAAAAAATAAAGATACTATAACTTTTAAAAATGAAGATAAGAATTTCTTAGAT
>DAMDIS010000083.1:8163-11612 GCA_032100885.1 Proteiniclasticum sp. | reverse complement strand
ACGGCTGCAACCGCTTCTGCTCCTACTGCATCATACCCTATGCAAGAGGCGGGATATCCAGTAAAAATCCGGAAAGCATACTCAGTGAAATCAGAAAGCTTTCTGAAGAAGGGTTTACTGAAGTCATTCTGTCGGGCATCCATATTGCCTCATATGGTCATGATTTGCCGGAGAAAAAGGATCTTCTGGATCTGCTAGAAGAAATTGAAGAAATAGATGGGATACAAAGAGTGAGAATCGGCTCCATAGAACCCATGTTTTTTAAAGATGGAAGAATGGACAGAATCGTGAGGCTTAAGAAGCTCTGTCCCCATTTTCATCTTTCGCTTCAGTCAGGAAGCCTTGAAACCCTGAAGAGAATGAACAGGAGATATTCTCCGGAGGATTTCTCGGAAGTGGTGGAAGACATCAGAAAGAGACTCCATGACCCGTCCATCACTACAGATGTTATTGTAGGGTTCCCGGGGGAAACAGCAGATGAATTCCAGGAGACTTATGATTTCCTTGAGAGAATAAAACTGAATAAAGTGCATACATTCAAGTACAGTCCAAGAAAGGGAACCCCTGCATATCTTATGAAAGATCAGGTAAGCGGAACAGAAAAGAACAGACGAAGCAGCCTGATTATGATGCAGAGTGATGTTCATGAAAAAGAGTTCCTGGAGAAATATAAAGGTCAGATTTTAGAAGTGCTTTACGAAGAAGGCAGAGAAGGTGTTCACACAGGGTACACCCGAAATTATCTCAAGGTACGAGTCATTTCGGGAGAAAATATTCAGGGAATGTACCTGAAGACAAGGATACTCGGCTTGGAAGATACCGATCTTCTGGGTGAAGTACTGGACCAGTAAAAGTTAATTTTCGGATTACTGACTATTGTATGTATTTAAGTGTATAATATTACTAATTAATAGTAGGAAAGGGGTGATAGTAATGGATTGTTTATTCTGCAGGATTGCTGCAGGCGAGATACCATCTACTAAGGTATTTGAAGATGAAAATCTGCTTGCCTTCAGAGACATTGACCCCAAGGCACCGACTCACATCCTTCTGATTCCTAAAAGGCACATAGCCTCTGTCAATGAGATCGATGATGAGAATGTGCACATAGTATCCAAAGTCTATCTTGCACTCAAAAATATTGCTGTGCAGGAAGGAATCAGCGATTCCGGGTATAGAATCGTAGTAAATACCCTGAAGGATGGTGGTCAGACAGTAGATCATCTTCATTTCCACTTATTGGGCGGAAGAAGTTTATCGTGGCCTCCAGGCTAAAAACATTGACTGATTTGTTTTTTTATACTATAATTGTCAGTGTGTTATTTTGACCCAAAGGCTGATATTTATATTTTTAACTAGCGGAGGGAGGGATAATGAATGTCAGAAATCAAAGTTGGAGAAAATGAGTCTCTAGAGAATGCTCTTAGACGATTTAAGAAGAAGTGTGCCAGATCAGGAATTCTTGGTGAAGTCAGAAAGAGAGAACATTATGAGAAGCCAAGTGTAAAGAAGAAGCTTAAATCAGAAGCTGCGAGAAAGAGAAAGTTCAAATAGTTCCTATTTAAGAAGGTGTGATCATGATGATCAAAGAACGAATTCAGTCTGACTGGAAGGATTCGCTGAAAAGCAAGGATAAGGAAAGAGCAAGCGTGCTGAGTATGGCAAAGTCTGCTATTCTTTATGCGGAGAAAGACGCAAAATCCACGTTGTCTGAAGACCAGATCATAGAAATACTCGCCAGAGAAGTCAAAATGAGAAGAGATGCTGTAGCGGAGTTCGAAAAAGGAAACAGAAATGACCTTGTCAAACAAGGCAGATTCGAAATAGAAACTTTATTAAGTTATCTACCAAAGCAGTTAAAAGAAGATGAAATAATTGAATTGGTTGAGAATACAGCTAAAGAAATCGGTGCAAATAACATGAAAGACATGGGGAAACTCATGGCAGCACTCAAACCATTGACAACAGGCACAGCTGATGGAAAATTAGTGAGCAGTCTGGTGAAAAATTACTTAACGAAATAAAAATAGCTCATCTTGGTTCTTCGGATTCAGGATGAGTTTTTTTTCGTTGTATAGAAAATGGTATTTTCATTGATAATAAATCTGCAATAAAGTAAGATAGACTTGTGATACAAGGAGGGACTATGTTGAGAAAATATAGATTGAATATTACCGCTCTTCTGGTTGTAGTTCTGGTGAGGATTCTGATTGTGCCGGCTGTTCTTCCGAAAGAGTATGGGTCATATCCTAGAATCATGTCCTATCAGATCAGAAGAGACTACCCTATGTATGAATTTGTCAATCTTAAAAATCTTAAAACTGCTTCAGAAAGTTCAGGATATACCATGGAAACGCTGGTGTCTCTTGATCTTCTGGCAAAGAACAATCTGGATATCGTCAAGGCAAAAGATGGGATAGGCCTTGAGCTTGAGCATCTGAATATCCCTTCAGATTTCAGAGAGGACTTGCTTGACTTAAGGCTCGATGAGCTTTATGAAGCATATGACAGGCCTGTCAGGCTGATTTCGATTCTTTATGAAATCACACTGATCATTATTGTATCGACACTGCTCTATTATCTGCTCTCCTTTCTCGATAGCAGAAAGACCCAGGAAAATGGTCACGGAAATACAGAAAGACTAAAAAGAAATTAATCATAGGCTGAATAAATCGGGTTATAATAGAGTAAATGTTATAACCTTATTTTATTGGTTATAGATAATTCTGGAGGGTAAAATGAAGAATAGAGCATTGGTTATGGAGAAGACGGATAACGGAACTGAACTGAATTATAAGGATTTTGAATTTCATGAGCTTGATGAAAATGAAGTGCGCGTCAAAGTTGCCTATTCAGGCATTAATTATAAAGACAGACTGGCCATAGATCCCTCAACTAAGGTGGTTAGGCAGTTTCCTATGGTCCCGGGAATAGACTTTTCAGGAACGGTCCAGGAATCACGTTCTGGTGATTTCAAGATCGGTGATGAGGTATTTCTTACCGGTCAGGGCTATGGTACTGACCGATTTGGAGGGTTTCAGGAATATGCCGTGGCTGATGCTTTGCATCTTTGTCATGTGCCTGAAGGGCTATCATTAAGAGAAGTGATGCTTTATGGAACTGCAGGCCTGACCGCCGCACTTTCCGTTGATGCTCTGACTGGAGCAGATGAGCCGCAAAACAGTCAGATTCTTGTCACGGGAGGTTCAGGTGGTGTGTCATCCCATGCCATCATGATCCTTGCACGGTTAGGTGCAGACGTCACAGCGGTTACCAGAAGCGAGTCGAATTCTTTATATCTTAAGTCATTAGGCGCCAAAAGTGTTATACTGTTTGATACGCTTCTTGAAAAACGAAGAGCGCTGTCTGAGGAAAAATGGGATGGTGTCGTTGATGCGACTGGGGGAGAAGCGCTTGGCAACCTTCTAGCTGAAATCAGATATGGCGGG
>DAMDIS010000083.1:3744-8153 GCA_032100885.1 Proteiniclasticum sp. | reverse complement strand
TGCGGCCAGCGGAAATCTCTCTGGCATCAGATTTGAATCTACTGTATTTCCTTTCATCCTGAGAGGGATCACTCTGGTGGGAATCGATTCTGTCTATACCGGAAAGAAAAAGAAAATCGAACTCTTTGAGAAACTCGGGAAGGGATGGAAATCTGAGCATCTGGAGCTGACTGCCGGGCGGCAAGTGAGCTTCTGCGAACTTAAGAATGAGCTGATGACGAACCACAATCATTCAGGACGCACACTGGTTGAATTCCATTGACATCGGTTATTGTGGCAATTGTCAGGCGGTTTTGTTAAACTGTATATATAAAATTATCATTCCAGTTAAAAGTATATTATACTATGTTATAAGAATAGAAATGACCCTTGATATTGAGGAGATTATATGAAAAGTGAAAGAAAAAAGTGGCTTCGGCGCGGCGTATTTCTGCTGTCCATAATTGTCACATTTGCAATCCTTGTCACCAGTATCGTCAATAAGAAATATGATCTGAAAGTAGGAGATATCGCACCTGTAGATTTCAGAGCTTCAGCCGATCTTGTGGATGAGATGACCACGAATGCACTGATCGAAGATGCCGTGAATTCAGTTCAGAATCAGTACAGGCAGGAACTTGAAGTCAGAAGAAGCGCTTTGAAGGAGACCAATGATTTTTTCAACGGAATCATCAATGCCCGAAATCCGATGATTGAAGCGACCGATGTGGCAGAAATGCTGGCAAACAGGGGGACATACGGCATATCGACAGAGGGATACCTCGCACTGCTTGCTATCGACAACAGCGATCTTCGGTATGCTCTGAATACAATAAGTAACAGCATCAACAAGATTTATGAGACACCGCTTGAAGAAGATGATGAGATCAAGATTTCAAGATCTCAAGACGAACTTGCAGATATCGTGGACAGTTTCAGTTTCAGTGATACAGCAAAGGAGACGATCAAGCAGTTCACTTCCACCCTCGTCAGACCCAATTACTTCTTTGATGAGGAAGCTACAGAGACGCTTAAGGAAGAGGCGAAAGAAGGCATTACGCCGGTAATCATTAAAAAGAACCAGACCATAGTAAAAGAAGGCGACCCTGTGAATGCAAATCAGATTGCTCTTCTTTCGGAACTTGGATTTTTAAGTGAGAGCGGCTTTAATGCGCTGCCCTTTGCTGGCCTTCTTGCCACAGTGCTTGTCATTCATGGTATCATCCTATTTTATCTGAAGCGTTATTATGCGATCATTTACGAAGACCTGAAGAGAATTTCGCTGATCTTTCTTCTGATGAATCTGACGATAATCATAACAAGATTTATGGTGATCATCAGCCCGTTCATTGTTCCATACACATTCCTGCCCATGCTCCTGACGATTCTTGTGAAAAAAAGGATTGGTCAGACTCTGGCATTATTCAGTGCGATATTCATCAGCATCATCACCGGTTTCCATGTACAGGTTCTGATCATTCTGATGCTTACATCAGTGCTGAGCATTATTTTCATCAACAAAGTGGAAGAACGCAATGACATCATCAAATCCAGTTTCTATATCGGTATTGTCGCTTTTCTGCTCTCGCTGGCAATGGGTTTCCTGCTTTCAAATGCCGTGACCGATACGTTCAGAAATTCTCTACTTGTTGCAAGTGGTGTTCTCATGTCTGGCGTCCTTGTTATCGGATTCTTGCCGATGATCGAAAATACATTCAACGTAGTGACGGAAATCAAGCTCCTTGAGCTTGCCAATCCCAACAATCCGCTGCTGAAGAGACTTCAGATGGAAGCTCCTGGAACATACCATCATAGTATAATGGTCGGAAATCTGGCGGAAGCTGCTGCTGAAGAACTGCATGCGAACAGTATCCTTCTAAGGGTAGCCGCATATTATCATGACATCGGCAAGCTTTCAAGGCCACAGTTTTTCAAGGAGAACCAGATCGGATCCAAGAATCCGCATGATGAAATCACGCCCAATCTCTCTACGCTGATCATCATCAATCATGTGAAGATCGGACTGGAGATGGCTGAAAAAGCTAAACTGCCTGAAGAGATTAAGGACCTTATTGCTCAGCACCATGGCACGACCCTGGTCAAGTATTTCTATCTGACCATGAAGAACAATGCGGAAGATCCTGATTCCATCAAGGAAGAAGATTTCAGATATCCGGGTCCCAAGCCTAAGACAAGAGAAGCAGGGATAATGATGCTGGCAGACAGTGTAGAGGCTGCAGTGAGAAGTATATCCGATCCTACTGTCGGGAAAGTGGAAGCTATGGTGTACAAAATCTTCAAGGATAAGCTTGAAGACGGACAGCTTGACGAATGTGACATCACATTCAGTGATGTATCAAGAATCAGGAAAAATTTCCTGAAGACCTTCGGATCGATCTATCATGAAAGAATAGAATATCCTGAAGACAAAAGAAAAAAGAATTAATGAAAACGGGTGGGCAAAAATGATAACAGTAGATAATGAACAGAACTTTGTGGAAGTCGGAGAAGATCTGATTGAAGCGGTTGAGGAAACCATTGCATTTACACTGAAGGATCAGAGTGTATCCTATGAAGGTGAAGTCAGTGTTCTTCTGGTGGACAATGAAACAATACGTGAAATCAACAAAGAGAACAGGAACATCGACAAAGCGACTGATGTGCTCTCCTTTCCCATGATCGACTACGAAGAGGGGAAAACCTATGCTGATCTTTATTCAGACCACAGCTTCGGAGTGGAGTATTTTGACGGAGATGCGCTTGTTCTTGGTGATATCGTGATCTCGATGGAAATGGCGGCTCTTCAGGCGAAAGAGTATGGACATTCTCTAAAAAGAGAAGTCTGTTACCTCACTGTTCATTCCGTACTGCATCTTCTTGGGTATGATCATATGAATGACAGAGACAAAAATGTCATGAGAGACGCTGAGGAGAGAATACTTGCCAATCTGAAGATAACAAGAGATCTGGAAGGGTGACATATGGATATTAAAGGGCTTCTGGACAGTTTCAATTATGCCATTTCAGGGTTCATCTATGCGGTAAGAACACAGAGAAACATGAAGATCCATATGGTATCTGCCATCATTGTCATCGTCTTCTCTCTGTTCACGAATATCAGCAAAGTTGAACTTCTTGTTCTTTGTATTGCAATCACCATGGTCATGTCGGCTGAACTGCTGAATACAGCCATTGAAAGTGCCATCGATGCGACAACCAATCACTATCACCCACTGGCGAAGATTGCAAAAAATGCATCTGCAGCAGCAGTGCTTATCACTGCCATTAATGCCATTATCGTGGGTTATTTCATCTTCTGGGAAGAAATCACCACATTCACTTTCAGAGGTGTTCAGCTCATCAAGCACGCCAGTCCATATCTTGTGCTGGTCATACTGATTATTGTTTCTCTGTCGGTGATACTGACAAAGGCTGTAGTGGGAGAAGGTACACCCCTAAAGGGAGGGATGCCTTCAGGACATGCCGCTGTGGCGTTCAGTCTGGCAACGGTAATCAGCTATCTTTCTGATTCCACCATTGCCATTACCCTGAGTTTTATAATGGCCATTATCGTCGCTCAGTCGCGTGTAGACTCTAAAGTCCATTCGATTAAAGAGGTTTTCGTTGGCGCTCTGCTAGGGTTTCTGATCACCATACTCCTTTTCAGATTCTTCGGTTACTGATCAAAGGATAAAACGTGGTAAAACTAAATAAAAAATCTAAAGAAAAAGAGGGAATAGTATGTATAAAGAACTAATTGATGCAGCTCTTGAAGCACGAGAGAATGCGTATGTGCCATATTCTGGATTCAAAGTCGGTTCAGCGGTACTGATGGAGGATGATTCCATATACAGCGGATGCAATATTGAAAATGCTTCCTATGGGGCAACCAACTGCGCAGAGCGTACGGCGATTTTCAACGCAGTTTCACATGGCCACAAAAAGATCAAGGCTCTTGCTGTAGTTGGGGATATACACAATTTCACCTACCCCTGCGGAATATGCAGGCAGGTTATGGTTGAGTTTGCTGAAAACCGAGAGATACCGATCATCATCATCAAGAACAAGGAAGAATATCTTGTGAAGACAATGGAAGATATTCTGCCAGGCGCTTTCACTAAAATCGATCTGGATGCAGAGAAGGAAATAAAATATGTTTAAATCAGGATTTGTTAGTATAGTAGGAAGACCAAATGTTGGGAAATCTACTCTTATGAATAGCGTAGTTGGAGAAAAAATAGCTATAATGAGTGATAAACCACAAACAACAAGAAACACTATACAAGCAGTTTACACAGACAAAGAATGTCAAATGGTATTCTTAGATACACCAGGTATTCATAAGCCTAAAAATAAATTAGGAGAATTTATGGTAAAATCAGCTACAGATGCATTCAAAAATGTCGATGTAGTATTATATGTAGTTGATG
>DAMDIS010000083.1:0-3734 GCA_032100885.1 Proteiniclasticum sp. | reverse complement strand
GGGTGCCAAACTGTCCATTGTTTCAAACAAACCACAGACAACTAGAAAGAATCTGAATGCCATATATACAGATGATGAATCACAGATCATATTTGTAGATACTCCAGGAATTCACAAAGCACAGAACAAACTCGGCGAGTATATGGTCAATGTGGCAAGAGACACGCTCAATCAGGTGGATCTTGTCATCTTCATCACCACACCAACAGGCATGATCCATCCTGGAGATGCCAAGATTATGGAAGAACTCAAAGGGCTTAAGACACCTGTGTTCCTTCTGGTCAATAAAATAGATGAGTTCACTCAGGATAAAGTCGCAAAGACCCTGGAGAACTATGCAAAAGAGGTAGATTTTGCTGAAATCATACCGATCTCTGCATTAAAGGGTAAAAATACCGAAAGTCTTCTGGACCTTGTGAAGAAATTCATGCCTGAAGGACCAATGTATTATCCTGAAGATATGGTTGCAGATGTACACCTGAGATTCATGGCGGCCGAAACCATCAGAGAAAAGGCCCTGAAACTGCTGCAGCAGGAAATTCCTCACGGAATCGCGGTGGAAATCATCTCCATGAAAGAAAAAGAAAACGGTAACTGGGCGATTGAAGCAGATATCATCTGCGAAAAAGATTCCCATAAAGGGATCATCATCGGAAAAGGCGGACAGACACTGAAGAAGATCGGCACATGGGCAAGAGAAGACATGGAAGTTTATCTGGAAGGGAAAGTTGACCTGAAGACCTTTGTTAAAGTCAGAAAAGAATGGAGAGACAATACAGCTCTTCTGAAGGAACTTGGTTACAAGGAATAATGCAGGAAAAAGTCAAAGGCGTTATTCTTAAGACCATGGATTACAAAGAGAAAGATAAACTGATGTGGGTTTTCACAGAGGAGTTCGGTAAAATATCCGTACTCTGCAAAGGGGTACGTTCACAGAAAAGCAAGTTTCAGTCACTTGTGAGACCTCTGCTTTTTGGAGAATTTCTGGTTTATCGCGGTAAATCTCTTTTCAGTCTCAATGAAGGGAACATCATCAACAGTTTTTCCCGTCTGGCGACTTCACTTGAGCTTCTGACCTACGGGTCCTACTATGTGGAATTGGTCGACATCGTGAGTATCGATGGAGAACCTCAGCCGATGATTTACAGAAATCTGGTTACTGCGCTGTATCTTCTGGAATCAGATGCGATTGATATGGAAATCCTTACACTAGCATATGAAATCAAACTGATTTCCTATACCGGTCTTAGTATCGGTAAAGAAATGGTTCCATTTGAAATGAGTCAGGGTGCACTTAAAACTGCAGAGTTTTTACAGAAAACAGACTTTTCTAAGATCCATGTATTGAAAATTGATGAAAAAACTAAGAAGGAATTGCAAACAATTACATCTTTCGTCATGAAAGACAGCTATCAGAGGAGACCTAAGAGTTTAGATATGCTAAAATATATGTAATCAGTTTTTACAAATCAACAAGGAGGAATAACCCATGGAACACGATAATGAGTTACTCGCAAAAGTTGACGAAGTCAGGAAACGGAAGAAGGTTTCTTATGAAGAAGCCAGAAGAGCTCTTGAAGCAACAGATTACAATACACTGGATGCAGTGGTCTATCTGGAGAGCATGAAGGGTGAAATGTATGGAGAACTTAGAGGGTATAAGGAAAAGACTGTTGAATCAATAAAGAAGACAACAAAAGAAACAGTTGAGTTCTCATATAAGGATAAGTCCTTTGATGCACCTCTTCCAGCTGCAGTGATTGGAACACTTCTTCTATCAAGAAAACCGAAACTTCTCATTTCTTTAGCAGCCGGCGCTCTGGCGTTCGGTGTAGACATAAAGCTGAAGAGAGGCGAGAAGGTAACAAATCTTACGAAACCCGTAAGAGAAAAAATTGTTGGTACTGCAAATGCTTTCGGACTTGACAAGGATAAAGTGTCCAGAAAGATTGATGATCTTACGGATAAAATTCATTTCAAGAAAGATCTGAATGAGGAAGATGATCTAGAAGGATATTTTTCACCTGATATCTATTAAGTTTTCACAAACTTAATATTCCTATAAGACTTCTCTGATATGATAGAGAAGTCTTATATTATGTCTGAAATCCATACAGTTTAAAATCTATGAAATCGTATCCAATCATTGTACCACATTGAATAAGTTAATAAAATAAAAACCATTCTAAAGATTATACAATTAAATGGGTTACTGTGATATAATATATGAGGATTTTGATGCATTCAAAATCAGTTAAATAGTGAACTCCCGGTTTACCGGATTCAAATATATGCCTAAGCATGAATTATTGAAAGTGAGGGAAATCTATGTCAAAGAAGTATGTTTACCTTTTTAACGAAGGTGATGCTACAATGAAAAACCTCCTCGGAGGAAAAGGTGCCAATCTGGCAGAAATGACAAACCTTGGAATTCCAATACCTATGGGATTCACAGTTACAACAGAGGCTTGTAATAAATACTATGACGATAACCAGACAATTACACAGGATGTTATCGACGAAATCCATTCCACAATGAACAAACTGGAAGAAGTTACCGGTAAGGAATTTGGCGGAGAAAAGAATCCTCTACTTGTATCTGTACGTTCAGGAGCAAGAGCTTCAATGCCTGGTATGATGGATACAATCCTGAACCTAGGTCTTAACGACAAGACAGTTGAAGTTGTGGCAGAAGAAACAGGAAATGAAAGATTCGCATATGATTCATACAGAAGATTCATCATGATGTTTGCTGACGTAGTTATGGAAATAGCTAAGCAGGACTTCGAAGAGATTCTTCATGAAATGAAGGAAGAAAAGGGAGTAGAACTGGATACTCAGCTTACAGCTGAAGATCTTAAGGAACTTGTCGTGAAGTTCAAGGAGTTCTACAAGAGCAGAAAGGGAGAAGATTTCCCACAGGACCCAAGAGAGCAGCTGATCGAATCAGTTACTGCTGTATTCAGAAGCTGGGATAACCCAAGAGCTAACGTGTACAGAAGAATGAATGATATCCCTTCAAGCTGGGGAACTGCTGTAAACGTACAGGAAATGGTATTCGGTAACAAGGGAGATACATCAGGTTCTGGTGTTGCATTCTCAAGAAACCCTGCTACTGGAGAAAAGAAAATCTTTGCTGAGTATCTTATGAACGCTCAGGGTGAAGACGTTGTTGCTGGTATCAGAACACCATCACCAATTGAAGAACTTGACAAGCAGATGCCAGAAACTTATAGAGAGTTTATCGACATCGTTAACACTCTTGAAAATCATTACCATGATATGCAGGATATGGAGTTCACCATCGAAGAAGGTAAACTTTACTTCCTACAGACAAGAAACGGTAAGAGAACTGCTCAGGCAGCACTAAGAATAGCCGTTGAAATGGTAGAAGAAGGACTTGTAACAAAAGAACAGGCTATCCTTATGATGGATCCTAAGCAGCTTGATACACTTCTTCATCCAGCATTTGATACTGCTGAAATGGCAAAGCACGATGTAATCGCTACAGGTCTGCCAGCTTCACCAGGAGCAGCAACAGGTAAGATTGCATTCTCAGCTCAGGAAGCTAAGGAAAGACATGAAGCTGGAGAGAACGTTATCCTTGTAAGACAGGAAACTTCACCAGAAGATATCGAAGGTATGATCGCTGCAGAAGGTATCCTTACTGTAAGAGGCGGTATGACTTCCCACGCAGCTGTTGTTGCAAGAGGAATGGGCGCTTGCTGTGTTGC
>DAMDIS010000082.1:6662-11695 GCA_032100885.1 Proteiniclasticum sp. | reverse complement strand
TATTAAGGAGGAGAAAGAATAATGGCAAAAGCAAAATTTGAGAGAAGTAAGCCACATGTCAATATCGGAACCATCGGACACGTTGACCACGGTAAGACAACACTTACAGCAGCAATCACAACTGTATTATCACAGACTGGTGGAGCTACTGCAACAAAGTACGATCAGATCGACAAGGCACCTGAAGAGAAGGAAAGAGGTATTACAATCAATACTTCACACGTAGAGTATGAGACAGAAAACAGACATTATGCTCACGTAGACTGTCCAGGACATGCCGACTATGTCAAGAACATGATCACCGGAGCGGCACAGATGGACGGAGCAATCCTTGTTGTATCTGCAGCTGACGGCCCAATGCCACAGACAAGAGAGCATATCCTTCTTGCATCAAGAGTTGGAGTTAACTACATCGTTGTATTCCTGAACAAGGCAGACATGGTAGACGATCCAGAACTTCTTGAGCTGGTAGAAATGGAAGTAAGAGAGCTTCTTTCAGAGTACGAGTTCCCAGGCGACGATACACCAATCATCGCAGGATCAGCACTTGAAGCGCTTGAAAACCCAACAGACCCAGAAAAGACAAAGTGCATCCATGAGCTTATGGCAGCGATCGACAGCTACATCCCAACACCAGAAAGACAGACAGACAAGCCATTCCTGATGCCAGTAGAGGACGTCTTCACCATCACAGGTAGAGGAACAGTTGCTACAGGAAGAGTGGAAACTGGAGTACTTAAGGTAGGAGAAGAAGTTGAAATCGTAGGACTTTCCGAAGATTCAAGAAAGGTCGTATGTACAGGAGTAGAGATGTTCAGAAAGCTTCTTGATTCTGCACAGGCTGGAGACAACATCGGAGCACTTCTAAGAGGAATCCAGAGATCTGAAATCGAAAGAGGACAGGTTCTTGCAAAGCCAGGATCCGTTAAGCCACATACCAAGTTCGTAGGACAGGTATATGTACTTAAGAAGGAAGAAGGCGGAAGACATACACCATTCTTTGATGGTTACAGACCACAGTTCTACTTCAGAACAACAGACGTAACAGGAAACATCAAGCTTCCAGATGGAATGGAAATGGTAATGCCTGGGGATCATATCGACATGAACGTTGAGCTGATCACACCGATCGCTATGGACGAAGGACTGAGATTCGCTATCCGTGAGGGTGGAAGAACAGTTGGTTCAGGCGTAGTTACTACAATCAACGCATAAGATTTTAAAGTTTAAACTAAGGACTGGTTTTCCAGTCCTTTTTTAACGGATCGGTGTCAAACCAGCATCGGTGGAGATAGACCGGTTTTTGTCATTGCGCTCCAAAATAATCCTGATTTTTATTTGACATGAATGGGAGCATATGATAAAGTAATTTAGTAATACCCTGCGAAAAAGGGGTTATTTATGATGTAACCAAAACTATAAAGTACGGAGGTGCTCAAAGTGAGAACAAGAATGACTTTAGCATGCACAGAGTGTAAGCAGAGAAACTACGACACAATGAAAAACAAGAAGAACAATCCAGAAAGACTAGAAATGAGCAAGTATTGCAAATTCTGCAAGAAGCATACTGCACATAAAGAAACAAAGTAACACAGACTAAGGATGTGATTTCATGGCTTCAAATAGCAAAGGACTCGTCAGTTTTGTAAAAGAGACAAGAAACGAAATAAAGAAGATAACCTGGCCCTCCAAAGAGGAAGTCAAGAAAGCTATTGGCGTAGTATCTGTTATCGTTGCGATCTACATCGTTCTGATTGCAATTGCAGATTTTATTTACAATGGTCTTTTGACCGAGATTCTATTTAAACTTTAAGGTAAGGAGGAAAGGGGTAGCATTTAGTCTGCTCCTCTAATTTCGTATGGAAGAAAAAGCACGTTGGTACGTTGTTCATACATATTCAGGTTATGAAAACAAAGTCAAGGTTAACCTTGAAAAGGCGATTGAAAACCGAAACCTTGAACATCTTTTACAGGGTGTTGAAGTTCCTATGGAAGAAGTCATCGAAAGAAAGGATGACAAGGAAAAGGTCGTCCTTAAGAAAAAGTTTCCCGGATATGTTCTCGTTAAAATGATCATGACCGAAGAATCCTGGTATATCGTAAGAAATACCAGAGGTGTTACAGGTTTTGTCGGTGCGAAGTCAAATAATCCCGTTCCGCTGACCGATGAAGAAGTCAGATCCATGGGTATTGCAGAAGCCCATGCCAAGATCGATCTTGCGATTGGCGAAAGCGTCAAGATTATCGCAACACCGTTCAAGGGATTCCCTGCTACAGTTGTTGAAATCAACAACGATAAGCATAAGGTCAAGGTTGAAGTAGAGATGTTTGGTAGAGCAACTCCAGCAGAACTCGACTTTAACCAGATAGAAAAAATTTACTAGGTTTATTGACCCTTTGGGTCTTAAATAAGTGGGAGGGTAAAATACCCGCAATCTACCACAGTATAGGAGGAATAAACTCATGGCAAAGAAAGTTACAGGAATGATCAAGTTACAACTTCCTGCAGGAAAGGCAACACCAGCACCACCAGTTGGACCAGCTCTGGGACAGCACGGTGTAAACATTATGGGATTCTGTAAGGAATTCAATGCAAGAACTGCAGACAAGGCTGGATATATAATTCCAGTAGTGATCACAGTGTATCAGGACAGATCTTTCAGCTTTATCCTGAAGACACCACCAGCAGCCGTACTGATCAAGAAGGCAGCAGGAATTGAAAGTGGATCAGGCGTTCCAAACAGAACCAAGGTAGCACAGCTTACCAAGGATCAGGTTAGAACAATTGCAGAAACAAAAATGCCAGACCTTAATGCAGCATCAGTTGAGACAGCAATGTCTATGATTGAAGGTACTGCAAGAAGCATGGGCGTTACTATCGTTGAATAAGACAACCTAATAAAGTGGGAGGCAATAAACCGTTAAAACCACGAAGGAGGCAAAATTAATGGGTAAGAATTATGTAGAAAGTGCAAAGCTTGTTGATAAGAGTGTATTATACACACCACAGGAGGCACTTGAATTAGCAGTCAAGACTGCAAAGGCTAAGTTTGATGAAACCATCGAACTTCATGTTAAGCTTGGGGTAGATCCAAGACATGCTGACCAGCAGGTCAGAGGTGCGGTAGTACTACCACACGGAACAGGTAAGACTGTCAAGGTTCTTGTATTTGCAAAGGGAGCTAAGGCTACAGAAGCTGAAGAGGCTGGAGCAGATTACGTTGGAGCTGAAGACTATCTTGATAAGATCCAGAAGGAAAACTGGTTTGACTTTGATGTTGTAGTAGCAACTCCTGATATGATGGGTGTTGTTGGTAGACTTGGTAGAGTGCTCGGACCTAAGGGTCTTATGCCAAATCCAAAGTCCGGTACAGTTACATTTGATGTAGCCAAGGCTCTTGCAGACATCAAGGCTGGTAAGGTTGAATATAGAGTCGACAAGACATCTATCGTTCACGTTCCAATCGGGAAGAAGTCATTCGGAGAAGAAAAGCTGAAGGATAACTTCAAGGCACTTATGGAAGCACTGATCAAGGCTAAGCCAGCAGCAGCTAAGGGACAGTACCTTAAGTCTGTATCAGTCTCTGCAACCATGGGACCTGGAGTGAAGATTAATCCAACAAAGGTTGTTGACTAATCTTTGTTGACTTAACAATCAACACATGTTATACTTTTGAAGTTAAATAATTGAATCGTGCATGCTGAGACAGTAGGTGAGTAACATCATAAATCCTACCGAGGTGCGAGTACTTTATAGTTTTTAAACTAAAGGTCTCTCCTCGTCTTGGAGAGACCTTTTTGATTATGTTTGAATAAGCAGTTTAATAAACTGTGAGGAGGTGGACACACAGTGAACAACAACAAAGAGATCAAGGCCCAGAAGGTTAGTGAAATCAAGGAAAAAATGCAGAGCGCAAAGTCCCTTGTACTTGTTAACTATCAAGGCATCAATGTTGAGCAGGACACAGAACTAAGAAGCACTCTTAGAAAGAACAACGTTGAATACAGAGTGTACAAGAACACTATGGTAACTAGAGCTGCACAGGAGCTTGGAATCGAGGGACTTGAACAGTACCTTGAAGGACCAGTATCCATGGCTTTCGGTTATGATGATGAAACTACCGCTGCTAAGCTTATCGCTGATTTCTCCAAGGCTTCAAAGAAGCTTGAAATCAAGGGTGGTTATGTAGATGGTAAGGTTTATGATGCAGACCTGATGAATCAGCTTGCTAAGATTCCTGCAAAGGAAGTACTTATCGGGAAGTTCCTCGGAAGCATCAAATCCCCACTATCAAATCTTGTCTATATGCTTAATGCAGTTGCAGAAAGCAAAGAGGCATAATACAATACTCGGGCGAATCGCCTAAAAAAATAATTTTTTAAAATATATGGAGGTGTCTATAAATGGCAGTATCAAGAGAAGATATCATTGCAGCAATCAAGGAAATGTCCGTTTTAGAATTAAATGAACTGGTTAAGGCTTGTGAAGAGGAGTTTGGTGTATCCGCAGCAGCTCCAGTAGCAGCAGCAGGTGCTGGTGAAGCAGCAGTTGTAGAAGAGAAGACAGAATTTGACGTTATTCTTAAGGCAGCAGGTGCTGAAAAGATTAAGGTTATCAAGGCTGTTAGAGAAGCTACAGGACTTGGACTGAAGGAAGCTAAGGAAATCGTTGACGGAGCTCCTAAGGCAATCAAGGAAGGCGTTCCAAAGGATGAAGCAGATGCACTTGTTGCTAAGCTTACAGAAGTTGGCGCTGAAGTAGAAGTTAAGTAATTCGAATTAAAGAATGAACTTAAAAATCCGGTAAGAAATTACCGGATTTTTCTTTTGACCAGAATTTCCATCAGTTAATCATTCGTTAATCTGCACTGACTATACTGAATATAAAGGAGATGATCGAGTTGAGTGTGATTGGAAATATCATATGGTTTTTGTCTGGCGGGTTTATTCCTGCTGTTTTATGGTTTGTTTTTGGCGTGATGTGGTCTTTGAGCATCATCGGACTGCCGGTTGGGATCCAGTGTTTCAAGATG
>DAMDIS010000082.1:463-6652 GCA_032100885.1 Proteiniclasticum sp. | reverse complement strand
TGTCAACATCATCTGGATCGTGATCGGTGGTATTGAGCTTGCGGCGGTCAATGCCTTTATTGGTCTTCTGCTGTGTCTCACCGTCATTGGAATACCGTTTGGTCAGTCTGATGCCCTTTGGTGCGAGGATAATAAGAAATTAGTGTAAACATAATCCTGTGTTTGCCCCCAGTGATATAATATAGGTACAGATAAAAACTGCCATGAGTAACGGACAGAATGTCATCCACATGATATCGATCAAGGGTTTAGAATATCATTTGAGGAGTGGATCGTGATGGTAAACGCATCTGAGATGATCAAAAAAGGTCTTCTTGTCACCTTTGGCGGGATGCTTCTTCTGGTTGTATCTTTCTTTCTGTATCTGTTTATTTTCAGAGTGCTTGGGTCACCTGACGGAGCCTACAATTTTGTAGCACCGCTCAGGGTGGGATATGGAGTCATATGGCTTGTTGCAGTCATTCTGATTTACAGAAGCAATGTGGCGGACTGGGTAAAAGCGGTGTTTCTTGCAGGTGGTCTTGGAACATTTATGATTACAGAAGGTGTGCAGCTTTACAGATGGCCGGTACTTCAGATCGGAGCTGCTGCGGCGGTCATTCTGGGCAGCATTTATCTTCTCTACCGCAGTAAAAAGAAATGGTATCACTACTTCGCTGTAATTCTTGCGACATCTGGACTTCTGTTTTATATGTAAACGCAGAGATTAATCAAGCTGGATAAACGATAGCTAGTGTTTGAAGCACTAGCTATATTTTCGAGCATGAACCGGAGAATCTTCTGTTTCAGATATAATCTGCCGGATTCAGGAATATGAGTTATTTAGATAGGTAAAAGATATTGATGGTAATCACATCAGGTTTCATCATGGTGAAATTTAGATGAATCCATTGACCAGATGTTAAGATTATGATAATATATATAATCGTACTCTTGTAAAAGAGACAATAATAGGTTAGAATAGTAAACGGGGTTTTTCGCGGTTATCAATGGATAAAAGCGACAAAATCGCAATGTATGGTCACAATCCAGAAGTGCAAAGTCCCTAGGGATACTATGCGCATTTTCTGGTTATTTTAGTTTATATAAGGGGTGAATGCTAATGGTACATCCTGTTCCAATTTCAACAGGAAAGAGGACGAGAATGAGTTTCGGAAGGGTTAAGGACGTCTATGACATGCCTAATCTTATTGAGATTCAATTAGATTCCTACAATTGGTTTCTAAGTGAAGGATTAGATGAGGTTTTCGACGATATCAACCCTATTTCCAACTATGGTGGAAATCTGGTTCTGAAATTCGTGGGATTCCATCTGGACCGAGAGAACATCAAGTATTCCATTGAGGAATGCAAGGAAAGAGATGCTACTTATTCTGCACCGATGAAAGTAAAAATCAGACTTGAAAACATCGAAACCGGTGAAATCAAGGAGCAAGAAGTCTTTATGGGTGAATTCCCAGTAATGACCGAGCAAGGTACTTTTATCATCAATGGAGCAGAAAGAGTTATCGTTTCACAGCTCGTAAGGTCTCCAGGTGTATACTACAATGAAAGCATAGACAAAACAGGTAAAAAACTCTATGCAGCTACTGTTATTCCAAACCGTGGAGCATGGCTGGAATATGAAACAGATTCCAATGAAGTCATTAATGTGAGGATTGACAAGACAAGAAAACTGCCGATAACAGTGCTTGCCAGAGCTATGGGATTCAATTCCGATCAGGAAATTATTGACTATTTTGGAGAGGATGAGCGTTTAAAAGCAACCCTTGAAAAAGATAATACGAATACTCATGAAGAAGGTCTTCTGGAAGTCTACAAGAGACTCAGACCAGGCGAACCTCCAACAGTTGACAGTGCAACATCCCTGATTGACTCACTGTTCTTTGATGCAAAAAGATATGATCTGTCCAAAGTAGGTCGTTATAAGTTCAATAAGAAACTGTCCATTGCAGGCAGACTTTACAATCATGTTGCTGCAGAAGATGTCATCAATGCAGAAACTGGTGAGATTCTGATTTCAAAGGGAGAGAAGATCTCAAGAGAAGCTGCTCATGAAGTTATGGCAGCAGGGATCAATGTTGTGGATATTCTTGTTGAAGAACAGGTTGTCCGCATCATAGGAAACTATTTCGTGAGTTTATCCGAATTCGTTTCTTTCGATCCAAAGGAAGTCCACATCAAGGAAATGGTTCACTATCCAACGCTTAAGGCAATTCTGGATCTGAACCTTGAAGAAGATGAATTAAAGGAAGAGCTGAAGAAAAATATCCATAATCTTATTCCTAAGCATGTGCTGAAGGACGATATTTTTGCAAGCATCAGCTATGAAATCGGTCTTGGACATGGCATCGGTCATGTGGACGACATCGATCATCTGGGTAACAGACGTCTGAGATCTGTGGGAGAACTCCTTCAGAACCAGTTCAGAATCGGTCTCTCCAGAATGGAAAGAGTCGTGAAGGAAAGAATGACCATCCAGGATCAGGACAATATCACACCACAGGCACTGATCAACATCAGACCTGTAACCGCAGCGGTGAAGGAATTCTTCGGATCCTCCCAGCTGTCACAGTTCATGGATCAGACAAATCCGCTTTCAGAGCTTACACATAAGAGAAGACTTTCTGCACTGGGACCTGGTGGTCTTTCGAGAGAAAGAGCAGGGTTTGAAGTCAGAGACGTTCACCATTCACATTATGGAAGAATGTGTCCGATCGAGACGCCTGAAGGTCCAAATATCGGTCTGATCAACTCCCTGTCTACCTATGCACGTGTAAACGAATATGGTTTCATCGAGACACCATACAGACTGGTAGAAAAAGGCACCGGAAGAGTTACAACTGAAGTCAAGTATTTCACTGCTGACGAAGAAGATGAACTGCTGGTTGCTCAGGCGAATGAACTGCTGGATGAAAACTCCACGTTTATCGATGAAAGAGTAACAGTAAGATACAGAGAAGACGTACTGGTTGTTCCTAAAGAGGAAGTTGACCTTATGGACATTTCTCCAAGGCAGATCGTATCCGTTGCTACAGCGATGATTCCGTTCCTTGAGAACGATGATGCATCAAGAGCACTGATGGGATCGAACATGCAGCGTCAGGCAGTTCCACTGCTTAAGCCGGCTGCACCTTATGTAGGAACAGGAATCGAGTACAAGGCTGCTCTGGATTCAGGAGTACTTCCTAAAGCCAGAAATGCAGGTACCGTAATCTACGTAAGTGGTAATGAAATCAAGATCAAGAGAGACGACAACGGATCAGTTGATCACTACAAGCTCCTGAAATTCAAGAGAAGCAACCAGGGTACATGTATCAACCAGAAACCTCTGGTATTCAAGGGTGAACATGTAGACGCAGGATCGCTTCTTGCAGATGGTCCTTCCACAGACCTTGGTGAAATCGCTCTGGGCAAAAACATCAGAATGGGCTTCATCACATGGGAAGGTTACAACTATGAGGATGCTATGCTGATTTCCGAAGAACTCGTACGCGATGACGTCTTCACTTCCATCCATATTGAAGAATATGAAGCGGAAGCAAGAGATACAAAGCTCGGGCCTGAAGAGATCACAAGAGATATTCCTAATGTGGGTGAAGATTCACTGAAGGATATCGATGAAAGAGGAATCATCAGAATCGGAGCTGAAGTCAGATCAGGAGACATTCTGATCGGTAAAGTAACACCTAAGGGTGAAACCGACCTTACATCTGAAGAAAGACTGCTTAGAGCAATCTTCGGTGAAAAAGCAAGAGAAGTCAGAGACACATCACTTAGAGTACCTCACGGAGAAGCGGGTATCATCGTTGATATCAAGATCTTCACAAGGGAAAATCAGGACGAACTGCCACCTGGTGTCAATATGCTCGTAAGATGCTACATTGCCCAGAGAAGAAAGATCTCCGTTGGAGATAAGATGGCTGGACGTCACGGTAACAAGGGTGTTATCTCAAGAGTCCTTCCAGAAGAAGATATGCCGTTCCTTCCTGATGGAAGACCACTGCAGATCTGCCTGAACCCGCTTGGTGTACCATCACGTATGAACATCGGTCAGGTTCTTGAAGTCCATCTTGGATGGGCGGCAGCGAAACTTGGCTGGCATGTTGCTACACCGGTGTTCGACGGAGCATCCGAAAAGGATATCGAAGATTCACTGGAAAGAGCAGGATTCAACAGAAACGGTAAGACTGTTCTCTATGATGGAAGAACAGGAGAACCTTTTGATAACGAAGTTACTGTCGGATACATGTATATCCTGAAGCTTGCGCATCTGGTCGATGACAAGATCCACGCAAGAAGTACAGGACCTTACTCACTGGTCACTCAGCAGCCACTTGGTGGTAAAGCTCAGTTCGGTGGACAGAGATTCGGTGAAATGGAAGTTTGGGCACTTGAAGCGTATGGCTCAGCTCATACTCTGCAGGAAATCCTGACCGTAAAATCCGATGACGTGGTGGGTAGAGTCAAGACCTACGAAGCCATAGTCAAGGGTGAAAACATTCCACAGCCAGGAGTGCCAGAATCCTTCAAGGTACTGATCAAGGAACTTCAGGCCCTTTGCCTAAACGTCAAGGTGCTGAACGACGAGCGAGAGGAAATCGAGCTCAAGGAAGATTCCGAGTATGAAGAGGCTTCTTTGGAACTCAAGGGAATCAAGATCGATTCCCCTGAAGATGTCATCATCGACATTCCTGAGGAGATAAGTGAAAAAACCCACGTCATCACAGACGAGGATGATTTCGAAGAAGTAAGTTCAAATAATTTCGCTGAAGATTTAGAGTAATTGAAGGGAGGATTACCCTTGATAGAATTAAATAATTTTGACGCCTTGAAGATCGGGCTGGCATCTCCGATGGAGATCCGAAGCTGGTCAAGAGGTGAGGTAAAAAAGCCTGAAACCATCAACTACAGGACACTGAAACCGGAAAGAGACGGACTCTTTTGTGAGCGTATCTTCGGACCGATGAAAGACTGGGAATGTCATTGTGGTAAATACAAGAGAGTAAGATATAAGGGAATTGTCTGCGACCGCTGCGGAGTTGAGGTAACGAAGTCCAAAGTGAGAAGAGAGAGAATGGGGCACATAGAACTTGCTGCCCCAGTATCCCATATCTGGTACTTCAAGGGGATCCCATCCAGAATGGGTCTGATCCTTGATATGAGCCCAAGATCTCTGGAAAGAATCCTATATTTCGCATCATATGTTGTTCTTGATCCCAAGAACTCCACTCTGATGAAGAAGCAGATTCTTTCAGAAAGAGAATACAGAGAATATGTAGAGCAGGAAGGCTATGAGTCCTTCACTGCAAAGATGGGTGCAGAAGCGGTTAAAGAGCTTCTTGCAGAAATCGACCTTGATGCCATGGGCAAAGAGCTGAAGAATGATCTGAAGACGGCTACAGGCCAGAAGAAGATCAGAATCGTCAGAAGACTTGAAGTTGTTGAATCGTTCAGAATGTCCGGAAACAGACCAGACTGGATGATCATCGATGTGATTCCTGTCATTCCGCCTGATATCAGACCAATGGTACAGCTTGATGGTGGAAGATTTGCGACATCGGATCTTAATGACCTTTATCGTAGAGTCATCAACAGAAACAACAGACTGAAGAAGCTTCTGGATCTTGGCGCACCTGACATCATCGTAAGAAATGAAAAGAGAATGCTCCAGGAAGCAGTAGACGCCCTGATCGACAACGGCAGACGTGGAAGACCTGTAACAGGTCCAGGAAACAGACCACTTAAGTCATTGTCCGATATGCTTAAGGGTAAGCAGGGTCGTTTCAGACAGAACCTTCTTGGTAAGAGAGTAGATTACTCCGGACGTTCAGTTATCGTTGTCGGACCGGAACTTAAAATGTACCAGTGCGGACTGCCTAAGGAAATGGCTCTTGAGCTGTTCAAGCCTTTCGTCATGAAGAAGCTGGTCAAGAACGGTACAGCACATAACATCAAATCAGCGAAGAGAATGGTTGAAAAGATACAGCCGCAGGTCTGGGATATCCTCGAAGAGGTCATCACCGATCATCCTGTTCTTCTAAACCGTGCCCCTACACTGCATAGACTGGGTATCCAGGCGTTCCAGCCGGTCCTTATAGAAGGAAGAGCGATCAAGCTGCATCCACTGGTGTGTACAGCTTACAACGCCGACTTCGACGGAGACCAGATGGCGGTCCACGTACCACT
>DAMDIS010000082.1:0-453 GCA_032100885.1 Proteiniclasticum sp. | reverse complement strand
CCATGGAAGCTCAGGCGGAATCAAGATTCCTTATGCTTGCTTCAGGAAACATTCTGAAGCCTTCAGACGGAAAGCCGGTTGCAGTCCCTTCACAGGATATGGTCCTTGGTGCTTACTACCTGACTATGGAAAAAGAAGTGCCTGAAAACGAGATGAAGATTTTCTCTTCCAAGGAAGAGGCGCTCATGTCCTATCAGCTGCAGAATGTGACTCTACAGGAAACAGTCAAGGTTCGTCTTACAAAGACAGTGGATGGAGTAAAGAAGTCAGCAATCATCAAGACCACACTTGGTCTTATGCTCTTCAACGAATCCATTCCTCAGAACCTCGGTTTTGTAGACAGAGAAGATCCCAAGAATGAGTTCAATCTGGAAATCGACTTCCTTGTCGGAAAGAAGCAGCTTGAGAAGATCATCAACAGATGCTACATCAAGTACGGCCCAACAAGAACTT
>DAMDIS010000081.1:0-11697 GCA_032100885.1 Proteiniclasticum sp. | reverse complement strand
TCTCTTCTTCCAGTGTCTTGGGATCTATATCAAGACCTTTAAGGTCTGCAATGTCAAGCATATTCATCGCAATGATGATCGGGATATTATATTTCATGATCTGTGTTGTGAGGTAGAGGTTTCTTTCCAGGTTTGAAGCGTCCACGATATTAAGGATAAGATCGGGTTTGCCGTTTTCCAGGAAATCTTTAGAAACCTTCTCCTCATTAGAATAGGTATCTAACGCATAGATACCCGGGAGATCGGTTATTTTTATGTCATTATGGTAACCTTCTTTTTTCTCGACAGTTACGCCTGGCCAGTTTCCGACATATTGATTGGAACCGGTCAGAAGATTGAAGAGTGTGGTCTTTCCCACATTCGGGTTACCGATCAGTGCAATATTTTTCATTAGAATATGGCCTCCACGAGTATGTTGCCGGCATCTTTTCTTCTGATTGCCATGTTTGAACCTCTAAGTGAAAGCACGATAGGGTCTCCAAGGGGAGCTCTGTTTACAACTTCTATCTGACAACCTTCAGTACAACCAAGGGCAGATAATCTTTTAACAAGCTTTTCGTCGCCAGAGACATTCTGCACAAATGCCTTCTCGCCCAGCTTTAAATCATTAACGCACATAATTTACACCGTCCTTATTGAAAATCATTATCAATTACATTCATATTATATTACTTTGAACGTTATGCGTCAATATGTATTCCAATTGTCTTTTTATTAACAACAGGAAAATCTATGGATACAATAAAAGATGCGTTATAATGTAATAAATGATTGCAAATATGATATTATTTATTTTACAGTTATTATTTTTCAGGCATTATTATTGAAAGTATTGTATTTTGGATGGAGGTAAAGTATGAGCATCAAAGCTGTCGTTTTTGACCTGGATGGGGTTCTGGTCGACACGGACAGATTTCATTATCAGGCGTGGAAAAGGATCCTGTCAGAACTGGGAAAAGAATTTACACAGGAAGATAATGAACAGATCAAAGGTGTAGCACGTCTGAAATCACTGGAGATTCTCCTGAAGATGAAGGATATCGAGATGAGCGAAGTGGAGAAGATGAGGGTTCTTCGAAAGAAGAACAACTGGTATCTGGAGTATGTCACCGAGATCGACAGAGAATCGATTCTTCCGGGTGTGGAAGAGTTTCTGGAGCTTCTGAAGTTCAACGGTTATAGAACAGCAATCGCATCGACCAGTGACAATACATCGATCATCCTTGAACTGACAGGACTGAAGAAGTATTTTGATGTGGTGATCGACGGACATCAGGTGAAATCACCTAAGCCAAATCCTGAAGTGTATCTTGTCAGTGCAATGACGCTTGGTGCTGAGCCCAACGAGTGTGCGGTGTTTGAGGACAGCAGAGCCGGAGTGCTAGCTGCCAAGCGTGCGGGCATGCGTGTGGTTGCTGTGAGTGAAAGGCCCATTGGAGTAGCGGACAAGTGGATCAGAAGCCTTAAAGATCTGGATATGGATATTTTGAGGTTTTCCAGCTGATGAAAGGGAGGTATGGATATGCAGACTGCAGCTTTTTTTGATATAGACGGAACACTATATCGGGAAGTGTTTATGAAAGAACTTTTCAAACGAATGATCAGGAGCGAAATCATCAAGGAAGAGGAATGGTTCAAGCAGGTCAAGCCCTACTATGACCAGTATGACAGAAGAGTAGGCTCCTATGACGACTATCTGATCAAGATGGCAAACATCTATACTGTGGCCATTACCGGTTTTCATCGCAGTTTTATCGAACATATCATCCATAATGTGGTCAGAGATATGGGTCTTAGAAACTATCTCTTTACCCGTAACCGGATCAAATGGCATAAGGATGAGGGACATAAGGTCATCACTATATCGGGCAGTCCCATAGAGCTGGTTAAGGAAATGGCAAAACTTCATGATTTTGATGACTATCGGGGCTCTGTGTATCCGACGGATGATCAGGAACGGTATACCGGAGAGGTCATTCCCATGTGGGACAGCAAATCCAAGCAGAATGCGATCTACGAAATGAAAGAGAAATATGATATCGATCTTGATGCTTCCTATGCATATGGCGATACAGCAGGTGACTTCACTATGTTCAAGCTTGTGGGGCACCCTGTCCTTGTCAATCCTACAAGAGAACTTATAAACCTCGTGCTCAACGACCCGGATGTGAGAAAGAAAGCAGAGGTGGCTGTGGAGAGAAAAGATGTGATTTACAGGGTGAAGATCGACGATCTGGATCTTGATAAATAAATGAAAGGAGGGATGAAAAATGCTGATTTTAAACGAAACCATACCAGCACTGATCAACGGTGAAGACAGTACTTTAAAATACAAAGGTCAAGACATTATCGGTGATTCGATATTTTTCGATCTTGAACATTATCTATATAAAGAGCCCATCGCCATCGGTGTATTCGGAGCGGCTGTCTATGAGAAAGACGAAAAAGCCATCAAGACAACCCAGTATATGATCGAAAACAAAAAGGACGCCAGAGTAATTCTCAATATGACGAGAGAATATTTTACGGAGATGAAAAGAAGCGGAAAGAAGTATCTCGTCACTTTTTCAGGAAACAATGATTTTCTGGTGGTCAATCACCTGTTCAGAAAGTATGAGATCGACTATGATTTTGACGAAGAGTTTGAACTTGTGGATATCCAGAAAGAGTACGAAACAAAATTCAGGAAAAATATCGGACTTAAAAATCTGGAGAAGCTCCATCACATTGAAAGAGACGGTGAACTGATTTCAGGAATGACACTGGCAAAGACTTTTTCCAAAATCATCAAAGACAGGGGATATATTGAGAGGATGCCGGCTGACAAAATCACAAGGATTCTTAAGTACAATGAACAGGATGTTGTCAATCTCTTCAATATCATGAACCACTGGCAAGCTGTGACCATAGATGATGTCATGGTGCTCGAAGAGAAACTTCTGAAAGAAAAGCTTGAAAAACTGGAAATGAAAAGACTGCTTCAGGAAGAACTGGATAAAAGTGGAGACAGTCACATACAGATGGATGATCTTGCCGGTGAACTCGGCTGAATGTCTGATATGCTTCTTTAACAGGAAGGCATTATAAAACCTGCATGATGAATGCAGGTTTTATAATGTGCGGAAACGGATGATTGATTACTTTTGTTTAATTGGATAAAATGGTAACAGCAGGTAAATGTTGAAACGACATCATCAAAATGTCTGTGCGGATATCTGAATACACATGGCAGGTGAAAATAAACTGAAGGGATGGACGAATTGTCCATGGGTGAAATTATGGGATTTAATTTCAGAAAAAGAATCAGACTCGGAAAACTTTTTAGTCTGAATATCGGAAAATCGGGAGCAAGCATTTCGTTTGGAGGAAAAGGATTCAGGCAGAGCATAAGTACTCGCGGAAATGCAAGAACGACCTTCAGCATCCCCGGAACAGGTCTTTCCTACAGCAAGACGCTCAGCGCGAAAAAACTGATGAAAAAGTCCGGGAACCGTTCAGTATTCAGAAATTCAGGCGGTGCAGACCCCGAGGCTGAGGTTGATGCTTATCAGGAGGATCTTAAACTGATCACCACACTTCATCATTTTGAAGACTACCCTGGCGGAATCGACTGGAAAGAGGTAAGGGATGAAGGGGAACCTTTCAGTAAAGGCGAAACGGGGCCGAACGTGAAGGATGCACTTTCTTTAGCGGAGAAGAATAAGCCAGGCTTCTTTAAAAGAATATTTGCGAAAAACGCCTATCAGGATGAATCGGACAAGATTTTAGAGGAAGCCAGAAAAATGGATGAGCAGCTTTATAAAGCATGGGAGAGCAATAAAAAGATTGCCGACAGAATACTCAGTGAAGACAGAAACAGTTATCTGGAAGCGCTTGAAGACATCAAAATGAGTGAGGAACTGGGCTTTTACATCAGAAATATGGATTTCAGCTATACCGATGATCATTCACTAAAGGTTGAACTGTCTCTTAGCATCGATGACTTCATTCCGGAAGAATATAAGACGCTGACAACAACAGGGAGACTGTCAGTAAAGAAATATACCAAGACGGATTATTATGAGATAGCGAATCAGTTTGTATCCGGAATTGTCCTTCGAGTATCCAGAAATCTTTTCAACCTTCTGCCCATTGAAGATGTTTTTGTGAACGTATGGGAAACTGAAGAAAACAAATACAGCAAAGTGGAGGAAAGCAGAAGAATTCTTTCAATTCTGGTAGACAGAGAAGCCTTTGAAAAGATCAGAATGGATCAGGTCAATCCCTTCGATGCGCTGGAATTCTTCAGACATGAGGTGAGATTTGTCAAAACAAGAGGATTCAATGAAGTGGAAGAGCTGTCGAAATAATTTCATCTGTTTCTCTCTGGTGACCCCAGACGTCTATGTTCCTGAAATTGAGACTTGGACTTAAAAATTGATGATAAACCATGATATTATATGAGGCGCTTGTTGCGTCTCTTTTTTTGAGAATGAAATGTTTCTTTACGCGTCTTAATGCTGATTTAATCTGAAGAAGATACAATTGAAGAATATTGAATCACTTGCCTTTTAAATGCACCAGAAAACGGGAGCAATTTGAAGATAATCAGAGGGAAAATCAGCTGTTTACCTTTAATGGTGAAGTTGAGTGCAATTAGGTTATCATAGGGTATTTACAAATAACATCTGAGATGTTATTTTTATATCGTGGCTGTTAGCACTCAAAGAGTGCGAGTGCTAATAAAGAGGTGAAAAGAAATGTCAAATGAAATGGATAGGAGAAAACTTGAGATTCTGAAGGCGATTGTCACGGATTATATCATGACCGGTGAGCCTGTCGGATCCAGGACCCTTGAGAAAAAGTATAAACTTGGCATCAGTTCCGCAACCATCCCAGCGCCAAAGGATACAGGATGTACATCGACAAACTGATGACTCTTGAATCGCTGAGCGTGGAAGAAGCGCAGTTCATCGAAGACAAGATCATCACCATGGCAGCCTTTGAAATCGATAAAATCATGAAGCAGACAGCAATGATGCTCTCCGAGCTGACCAATCTTGCTGTTGTTGCAAAAAAACCGAGTTTTTCAAAAGCTCATGTCAGAAACATCCAGCTGATACAGGTGGAAGAAAATACCATCCTGGCTGTGATTATGGTAGATCATGGCGCAATCACCCACAAACTGATCAAGCTAAACCACACCCCGGAACCCGAAGTGCTGACAAACATCTGCAACCTTCTGAATCTGAAGCTGAAGGGTATGAACATTGAAGACATCAATCTTCATATCGTAAACAGTCTGAAGAATGATCTTGAAGGATATGATGAACTCTTTCTCTCAATTCTGTCTGCAGTATATGACAGTCTGAATGAAGAAGCGAATGAAGATCAGTATTTTGTGGATGGAACATCCAAGATACTCAATTATCCTGAGTTTTCCGATATCAACAAGATGAAGGACTTTCTGGGTCTGCTTGAACAGCCGGAACTGCTCTTCCATGATCTGGAACACTCAGATACCAGGGACGAGATGGTGATCACTTTAGGCGATGAATTGAGTCTGCCTGAAGCCAAAGACTTTACGATTATCACTACCAGCTACAAGATCAATGACGAGAATATGGGCACGATCAATCTGATCGGACCAAGACGTCTTGATTATTCCAAGGTAGTGTCTATCATAAACAATGTAAAAAAAGAGCTTTCAAAGAAGCTCAACGAGGAGGATGTAAATGACGGAGGATAAGAACCCGTTGGAAATGATGCGGAGATAAGCGAAGAGGTTTTTGAAGGAGATTCTGCAGAAGCTGAGGCAGCTGAGGTCAAGAATGAAGACCAGGCAGAAAACACGATCGATATGAAAGAATTATTTAGAAAGAAAAAAGAACTTCTGGATACCAACAAGAAGCTTGAGAATGAGAACCAGGCGCTGAAAGACAGACTGGCCAGGCTCAGTGCTGAATATGACAACTACAGAAAGAGAACACAGAAGGAAAAAGAAGGCATCTATTCAGACAGCATTGTAGAAGTGGTCAAAGAACTGCTTCCTGTACTGGATAACCTGGAAGCATCGCTTCAGGTGGAAGCCAAGGATGTTGAGTCCATCAGAAAGGGAGTTGCAATGACCCGTACCCAGTTCAGTGACGCTTTTGAAAAACTGAACGTCAAAGAAATCGATACGGCAATCCCCTTCGATCCGAACTTCCATGATGCAGTGATGCATGTGGATGATCCATCCCTTGGAGAAAAGGAAATCGTACAGGTTTTCCTCAAGGGATATCAGAGAGATGAAAAAATAATAAGATACAGCGTAGTAAAAGTCGCTAATTAGGAGGAATATTAAAATGGCAAAAGTAATCGGTATTGACCTTGGTACAACAAACTCAGTAGTAGCAGTTATGGAGGGTGGAGATCCAGTCATCATAACAAGTTCAGAAGGTGGAAGAACAACACCATCAGTAGTATCATTCCAGGCTAATGGAGAAAGACTGGTAGGGCAGGTAGCAAAGAGACAGGCAATCACAAATCCCGACAGAACCATTGCATCTGCAAAGAGACACATGGGAACAGACAAGAAATACAGTGTTGACGGAAAAGAATACACACCACAGGAAATATCAGCAATGGTGCTAGGCAAGCTTAAGGCGGATGCTGAGTCCTATCTTGGTGAGAAGGTAACTCAGGCTGTCATCACAGTGCCAGCTTACTTCAACGACTCACAGAGACAGGCGACAAAGGATGCAGGAAGAATTGCAGGACTTGAAGTTCTGAGAATCATCAACGAACCAACTGCAGCTTCACTTGCATACGGTCTGGACAAGACAGATGACCGTGGAGGCGGTACCTTTGACGTATCCATCCTTGATCTCGGGGATGGCGTATTTGAAGTGCTTTCCACTAACGGTAATACAAAGCTTGGTGGAGACGACTTTGATGACAGAGTCATGAACTACATCGCAGAAGAGTTCAAGAAGAACAACGGAATTGATCTGAGATCAGACAAGATGGCTCTTCAGAGACTGAAGGAAGCCGCTGAAAAAGCTAAGGTTGAGCTTTCCTCATCAACCTCCACATCAATCAACCTACCATTCATCACTGCAGACGCAACAGGACCAAAGCACATCGATATGACACTGACAAGAGCCAAGTTCAATGAACTGACAGGAGACCTTGTCAAGTCCACCATCGAACCGATGAAGAAGTCACTATCAGATGCGGGTCTGACCATGAACGACATCGATAAGGTCATCCTTGTAGGTGGATCCACAAGAATACCTGCAGTTATCGACGCGATCAAGGACTTCACAGGAAAAGAACCTTCAAAGGGTGTCAATGCCGACGAAGTAGTTGCACTTGGTGCGGCAATTCAGGCTGGTGTACTGACAGGAGAAGTCAAGGATATCCTGCTTCTTGACGTAACACCGCTGACACTTGGTCTTGAAACCTATGGCGGCGTATCCACACCGATCATCGAAAGAAACACAACTATTCCTACAAAGAAGAGCCAGATCTTCACAACTGCTGCTGACGGACAGACATCAGTCGAAGTTCATGTCGTGCAGGGTGAAAGACAGATGGCTGCCGACAACAAGACACTTGGAAGATTTACGCTTTCCGGTATCGCAGCGGCAAGAAGAGGAATTCCACAGATTGAAGTCACATTTGATATAGATGCCAACGGTATCGTAAAGGTTACCGCACTTGATAAGGCAACCAATAAGGAAGCCAACATCACCATCACAGCTTCAACTAACCTTTCAGATGATGAAATCGACAAGGCAGTAAAAGAAGCAGAGAGATTTGCAGAAGAAGACAAGAAGAAGAAGGAAGAAGTTGAAACAAGAAACAATGCTGACCAGGCAATCTATCAGACTGAGAAGACACTTGAAGAGCTCAAGGAGAAGGTAAGCGAAGAAGATAAAGCTAAGGTAACAGAAAAAGTTGAAGTTCTGAAGAACATAAAGGACGGCAACGACATCGAAGCCATCAAGAAGGCTACTGAAGAACTGACAAATGAATTCTACAATGTCTCCTCCAAGATCTACCAGGCAGAAGCCGCACAGAATCAGGGAGCAGAAGGTGCTGAAGATGCAGGAGCACAGGGGCCACAGGGTGACAACGTCGTAGATGCAGATTTCAAGGTTGAGGATGACAAGGAATAAGGTTATAATACTAAAGGTGTTCAATAGGGATGGGCTTAAATGCCCTTCCCTAATTGAAATTAATCCGTATTCTATGCCTTGACTGAAGGCAGTGCGAGATAATAGGTGGTGTAATAATGGCAAAAAGAGACTTATATGAGGTCCTTGGACTTCAGAAGGGTGCCGATGAAAAACAGATTAAGAGTGCTTTCAGAAAGCTTGCGATAAAATATCATCCAGATAAAAATCCAGGTGACAAGGAAGCTGAAGAGAAATTCAAGGAAATCAATGAAGCCTATCAGGTGCTTTCCGATCCTCAGAAGAAAGCCCAGTATGATCAGTTCGGAACCACAGACTTCAATGCCGGTGGAGCTGGAGCTGGGTATAATGCCCAGGATTTCGGTGACTTCGGAGATATATTCGAATCGTTCTTCGGCGGCGGATTTGGCGGCGGAGGATCAAGAAGAAGAACAGGACCTAGACGAGGAGCCGATATCGAATATCGTCTGGATCTTACTTTTGAAGAAGCGGTATTTGGTGCCGATAAGGACATCAGCGTAACAAGGACCGAGGACTGTGATGTCTGCGGAGGATCAGGTGCAAAGACAAACTCCAGACCGGAAACCTGTAAAACCTGTCACGGTTCAGGAACGGTCAGAGTCCAGAGACAGACGCTATTCGGAAACATGGTACAGGAAGCGGTCTGCCATACCTGCGGAGGCAGCGGTGAAATCATTACTGATCCATGTGACAGCTGCAAGGGAAAAGGACAGGTCAGACAGAGAAGAAAAATCAGTGTCAAAGTACCTGCCGGTGTAGACACCGGAAATGTCATGCCTCTTAGAGGTCAGGGAGATAAGGGCGCAAAGGGCGGACCCCATGGGGATCTGCACGTTGTGCTGAATGTCAAGCCGCATAAATTCTTCATCCGAAAAGGTGACGACATCTATGTGGATACCCATATCAACATTGCGGAAGCGGCACTTGGAAAAGAAGTTAAGGTTCCTACAATAGATGGAGATGTCTCTTATGATATTCCTGCCGGAACCCAGTCTGGCACACTCTTCAGACTTCGTGGAAAAGGCGTTACAATGGTAAACTCCAGAAGTGGGTCCCGTGGTGACCAGTACGTCAATGTCATCGTTGATGTACCTAAGAAACTGAACGATGCCCAGAAAGAAGCGCTGTATCAGTTCATGGAAGCTTCAGGACAGATCGTGAACCGCGACGGTAATGAAGAGAGAAAAGACAAGAAAGACAAAAAGAAATTCAATATTTTCAAATAGAGCAGGGAAGACCTTGGCTGTAGGTAAACTATAACCGGGGTCTTGCTTTCTGTTGTGATTTACTTTCTTATTCACAGCAATGTATTATAATAAGGATTATGATAGGTTGTGGCAACTGTTTAAAAAAATCATGGCCAAGAATATCGGAACATCGTCGGAATCGCGGCTGAGCTTATTGTCTGTTTTTAGAATTGAGCATAATTGACCATAATAATATACAAATGATTGGAGAATGAAGATATGAGCACATGGAATGAAATCAAAATTGTTTTAAACGAATCAGGCCTGGAATATATTCAGGGAATCCTCTATACCATGGATGTGAAAGGAATTTCAATCGAAGATCCAAGTGATATTCTAGGACGGGAACAGGGGCCTCTGACATGGGACTTCGCCGACATCAACATCTTTGAGTACGGCAGAGACAAGGCTGTGGTTAAGGCATATTTCAACATCGATGTGGATGTGAAAGAAGTCATCGGTGAAATCACCGATAAAGTCGAAAAAGCGAAAGCGCTCGGTGTAGAGATTGGTGAATACGAGATATTCTCTGAAGAAGTCAATGAAAAAGACTGGGCGAATGAGTGGAAGAAATACTATAAACCGATAAAAGTCGGAGAGAAGTTTGTGGTGAAACCGCTGTGGGAAGAATATGAAGCCAAAGGAGACGAAATCATTCTTCATATGGATCCGGGTATGGCTTTTGGAACAGGAACCCACGAAACCACAAGAATGTGTCTTGAGGCCATAGAAGACTACATGAAGCAGGATACTCGAGTGTTTGACATCGGTACCGGTTCAGGCATTCTTGCTATTGGCGCATCGAAGCTTGGCGCAAAAGACGTTGTCGGTGTGGATCTTGATATTGTCGCTGTTGATTCTGCAAAAGAAAATGTGGGCTACAACAAGCTTGAAAATGTGGAGATTCTTCATGGGAACCTCATGGATGTCGTGGAAGGCACAGCAGATATCATTGTGGCAAATATCATAGCTGAAATCATTCTTGTGCTCATTGATGATGTGAAGAAAATGATCAACGAAAACGGAGTATTCATTTCTTCAGGAATCATCAGAGAGAAGGAAGCGATGGTTACTCAGGCTCTTCAAGAAAAAGGCTTCCAGATCATAGAAGTAAGAAGAGAAGGAGAATGGGTCTGCATCGTATCTGAGGTGGCCCATGCATAAGTTTTTCACGGAAGAAATCGATGAGCTGTTTGCCTACATCACCGGGGACGATCATAAGCACCTTTCAAGAGTGCTGAGACTGAGAGTTGGGGATACTGTAATGATCAACAATCTCAAGGGCACTGATTTTATGGGGGTTATTGAGCATATTGATCAAAGCTCCACCAGAATTGAACTGAAGAACAAGATGCTCGAGAACAACGAAAGTGCAGTTGAAATCACACTTTATCAGGGTATGCCTAAAGCCGGCAAAATGGATCTGATCGTTCAGAAATCTACAGAGCTTGGCGTTGGCCGTATCGTACCTGTCCTTACCGAAAGGGTGGTTGTGAAGAACAATTCTGAGTTCAGGAAGATGGACCGCCTGAAGAGAATCGCTGTGGAAGCGGCTAAGCAGTCCAAAAGAAGTATAATTCCTGTAATCGAGGAACCCATATCCTTTCAGGAGATGCTCAGCGATATGAAGAAAAGCCAGATTCTTATCGTTCCTTATGAGAATCAGGAAAATTATGGATTTACGACACTAAAGAAGGAACTTGCAGAGATCAGGTCGTGTGGCATTCTTATAGGTCCCGAGGGCGGGTTTTCAGATGATGAAATCAGGATTCTTGCAGATCGTGGAGCAAAAATCGTAACCCTCGGCAAGCGGATTCTCAGGACAGAGACTGCCGGATTTACGGCAATAGCTTTGACTCAGCTGCTTTATGGTGATATGGGAGGAAAAATATAGATGAAAGTTGCATTTCAGACCCTTGGCTGCAGGGTAAACGTCTATGATACTGAAGCCATGATTGAAATGTTCAAGAAAGACGGATATGAGCTGGTGGATTTCGAAGAATATGCTGATGTATATGTGATCAATACCTGTACCGTAACGAATATGGGGGACAAAAAGTCCAGACAGTTCATCAGCCGTGCCAGAAGGACTAACGAGAATGCGACTGTGGCGGTTGTAGGCTGTTATTCGCAGGTCAGCAGGGATGATGTCATGGCCATCCCAGGCGTAGATGTCGTACTGGGCTCTAGAAACAAGAGCGATATTGTGTTTCATGTTAATCAGTCCAGAGCGGAAAACAGGCAGATTGTAGAGGTGAGCGACAAGC
>DAMDIS010000080.1:8541-12208 GCA_032100885.1 Proteiniclasticum sp. | reverse complement strand
CTTGACGAGAACACCATGATTCCATTGGCAAACCCTGCAAACAGACAGGGAAGACAGGTGGCGGACGTCATCAGCGGGTACAGAAGAAGAAACAGAGGTGCCATCGGTACCGCGATCGTAAGAGTGTTTGATCTCTCAGCTGCATCATTGGGTCTTAATGAAAGACAGCTTAAGGCGGCAGGAAGAAATTTCAAGGCCGTCCATGTCACAGCGAACGATCATGCAGGATATTTCCCAGGAGCTACATCCATTTACATGAAGATGCTGTTTGATCCTGAAGAAGGAACCATATTCGGTGCTCAGGGCGTAGGACAGAAGGGTGTGGACAAGAGAATCGATATTCTTGCAACGGCCATCAAGGGCAATCTCAAGGTGGATGACCTTATGGAGCTTGAGTTCACCTATGCTCCTCCATTCGGCGACCAACATCATGGAAGGTTTCAGCAACAACATCCAGTGGTATGAACTGGAAGAGATGAAAGAAAACGGCGCATTCCTTCTTGATGTCAGAGAAGTCAGCGAAGTGGAAAGAGGAAGAATTGACGGCTTCGTCAATATCCCGCTGAACGATCTGAGAAAGAGAATCGGTGAAATACCGGAAGACAAGACAGTGGTTGTCAGCTGCCAGAGCGGACAGAGAAGCTACATGGCAGAAAGAATACTCAAGCAGAAAGGTTACAAGACTGTAAACCTTGACGGAGCATTCAATATATACAGTAAAGCAAAGAAAGAGGAGATCAGATAAATATGTTTAATTCAGTAATGATGGCGGAGTTCGAGCAGATGCTGAGAAAAGGCGAGCTCAATGTTATAGATGTCAGAGAAGCGGATGAATTTGAATCCGGTCATATCAAAGGTGCTGAGCACATCGCACTTGGTGATATCCCTTCAAGCCTCCAGAAACTGGACAGGAATAAGGAATACCATGTCATCTGCCTTTCAGGCGGAAGATCGGCCATGGCTTCCAAGTACCTTGGCCAGCAGGGCTATAAGATCGTCAATGTAATGGGAGGCATGTCCGCGTACAGAGGAGATGTTGAATTTGGAAGATAGAAAAGTCTACATGAACAGACTCAGCCGAGTGGAGGGTCAGATCAGAGGAATCTCCAGAATGATCGAAGAAGATCGGGGCTGTCAGGATGTTGTGACGCAGCTTTCCGCTGTGAAGGCCGGAATCGACAAGATCATCACCATGATGGTTACAGAAAACCTGATGTCCTGCGTGGCGAACGAGAATGCGGACGATCAGAGAGATAAGGTGGAGGCTGCCTTGAAGCTGATCTTCAAAAGCAGATAAAGACAGTATAATGATGAATGTACACCCTGGATACCCCAGGGTGTATTTTTCTATCCCATTTCAGGAAAGCTCTGGTATAATAAAGAAGACAGATAACGAACCGGTAATGAAGACAACAATCGTACAGCGAGGATATAAGGAGAAATCAGTTAAGTGGATAGAAAAAAACTCATCAACAGACTAAACAGAACAGAGGGACAGATCAGAGGGATCACGAAGATGATCGAAGAGGAAAGAGACTGCAGAGAAGTGGTCACACAGCTGGCCGCTGTAAAAGCGGGTGTCGATAAAGTCATCAGCATCATCGTCACCGAGAATCTTCTCGGGTGCGTCCTCAAAGACGGCGAGGAAGTCAATAAAAAGCAGCTTGAGGATGCTCTGGAGCTGATCTTCAAGATCAAGTAATCTAAGGAGAAGGGAGGGATTACCATGAATAAAGTCTGGTCAGTGGAAGATGTGAGAAAGCTTCTTCATGAGACAGGTGAAAAAGCGGGTTTTCCCTGCACGGATGTCCCTGTCGAAATCTCCAAACGCATGGAGAAAACCATGGGGTCTTTTCTCTTCAAGTCAAAAGACGGAAAGATCATCCCTCATGCCTTTCGCTTTTCCCATGTGCTTCTCTCGGGATACTATGATGAAACCGTGGTCAGAAATGTGATCATCCATGAGTATGCCCATTATTATGTCAATGTGAAAGACAACAGAAATCACATGCATGACGACTACTTCAAAAAAACCTGCGAATCCCTTGGGATTCCCAGTCATACCTATTTCAAGGAACTGCTGCCGAGAATGAAGAGAAAAGGCTATATTCTGGTCTGCTCCAAGTGCGGAAGCCAGGTGGCGGCAAGAAGAAAAATCGATGCCGTCAAGAACATCGTGGAGATGAAAGTATCGGGCTGTTGTCATGCAAAGATCCGTTACAGGAGCTCTGTGTTCTAGAGGCGGCCTGATGAAATTAGGATTTCCTGTGGTATAATTATTCTGTTAAACTAAAGAAAATGGAAAGGTTGGTGCATACAATGTTAAAAGTCGATCTGAAAAATCTTGAAGGCTTTATGAATGCTCATGAAATTGAATACCTGGACCCGCTGGTCAAAGCAGCCCATGGGATGCTCCATGACAAAACCGGACCTGGAAATGACTTCCTGGGCTGGGTGGATCTTCCTGAGAACTATGACAGGGAAGAATTTGACCGGGTAAAGAAAGCGGCGGAGAAGATCAAAAGCGATTCCGACGTGCTGATTGTCATCGGTATCGGAGGCTCCTATCTTGGTGCCAAGGCAGCCATTGAAATGATGAGCCATACATTCTACAATACCCTTTCAAAGGATAAGAGAAAGACACCTGAGATCTATTTCCTCGGACAGAACATCTCTGGAGACTACTTAAACGATGTTCTTGAAATCATCGAAGGAAAAGACGTTTCAGTGAATGTCATCTCAAAATCAGGCACAACGACAGAACCTGCTGTCGCTTTCAGAGTAATGAAGGACTATCTTGAAAAGAAGTACGGCAAGGAAGAGGCGGCAAAGAGAATCTATGCCACCACAGACAAGGCAAGAGGAGCACTGAAGAGCCTGTCCAATGAAGAAGGCTATGAGACCTTCATCGTGCCCGATGATGTCGGCGGACGTTTCACCGTACTTACTCCTGTAGGTCTTCTGCCTATTGCCTGTGCGGGAATCGACATCGATCTTATGATGCAGGGCGCAGCCAAGGCAAGAGAAGCCTACAGATCCGATTCCGTGAAGGACAATGAATGCTATGCCTATGCAGCAGCAAGAACTGCACTCTACAACAGAGGGAAGGACATCGAGATCCTCGTCAACTACGAGCCTCAGCTCACCTTCTTCTCGGAGTGGTGGAAACAGCTCTTCGGCGAAAGCCACGGTAAGGACGGAAAAGGACTGTTCCCGGCTTCCGTGAACTTCTCGACAGATCTTCACTCCATGGGACAGTATGTTCAGGACGGAAGAAGAAATATCTTCGAGACCGTCATCAATGTGGAGAAGATGAATTCAAGCTTCACCATCGAAGCCAACGAAGACGATCTTGACGGACTGAACTTCCTGGCAGGTAAAACCATGGACGAAGTCAATAAGAATGCCTTCAAGGGCACACTGCTTGCGCATCTTGATGGAGGCGTACCGAATATCGTCCTTAACCTCCGCGACAAGAGAGAGGAAAGCTTCGGATACATGGTGTATTTCTTCGAGCTTGCCAATGCCATCAGCGGATATCTTCTGGGAATCAATCCGTTTGATCAGCCAGGGGTTGAAGACTACAAGAAGAATATGTTCGCCCTTCTCGGAAAGCCAGGCTATGAAGAGCTGAAGGCGACTCTGGAGAAGAGACTGAAATAGAAAA
>DAMDIS010000080.1:342-8531 GCA_032100885.1 Proteiniclasticum sp. | reverse complement strand
TTGGGAGCCGCAAGGAAATCAAGGAAAAGATCAAGAAGAAAGTGGTCACCGTCAAAGGTGAGGTTGTGACCGATCCGGGATTTAAAGTGGATCCTGAAACAGACGAGATCGTCATCGAGGGAGAAGAGGTCTTCTACAGAAAGTTCATCTATCTCATGATGAACAAACCCCAGGGCGTTGTATCGGCAACCTTTGACAATCACGACCAGACGGTGATCGACCTTCTGCCTTTTGACTACAAGGCATTTGATCCTGCACCTGTGGGCAGACTCGATAAGGATACCGTGGGACTTCTGCTCATCACAAACGATGGAGAGCTCAATCATAAGCTTCTCTCTCCCAAAAATCATGTGGACAAGGTCTATTATGCCTATCTGAAGGAAGAGGCCAAGGATGAGGATGTCAGAGCATTCGAAAAGGGCATAGTCCTTGGGGACGGCTACAAGTGCATGCCGGCAGGACTCACCATAAGCGAAGAAGACCGAAAGGAAGTGCATGTGACCCTTAGAGAAGGAAAATTTCATCAGGTGAAGCGCATGTTCCATGCAAGGGACAACGAAGTGACCTACCTTCAGAGAATCTCTTTTGGTCCGCTGATGCTGGACGAGGAACTTGAAGAAGGAGACTTCAGAGAGCTGACCGAAGAGGAACTTCTGGCGCTAACAAATGAAAAAAATTAATGGTTTACATTTGTCTTTAATGAAATGTAAAGGTTTCAAAATGTCATCCTCTGAAACTTTGTCTAAACCGTTGAAAAGCAGACGGAGAAAGGACTATAATTCCATTGTAAGGATAAATAAAAAGACATATAGCCCCTTTTTATTGAAGTATAGCCACCCCCCAATCGGTTATACAGATAAGCCTTTTAAAACTCCCTCTGGATCCCCCCAATTTTCAGAGGGCAGAGATTAAGCAGAGCCTAAACGTGAATCGTTTAGGTTTTTTTGTTGCCTTCTGAAAAACATCAGTTCGAATTTCCACTATATACCGGTGGTTCTTATATGGTATAATTTTAATTGAAAGAGAAGGAGTGAGTAGATTTGGACTTAAAAAAGTTATTGAATGAAGAACAGTATATCGCCACAACCACTGTAGAGGGGCCGCTCCTCATACTGGCTGGTGCAGGATCGGGAAAAACGAGGGTGCTTACCCACAGGATCGCCTATATGATCAAAGAAAAAGGGATAAGTCCGTACGAAATCCTGGCCATCACGTTTACCAACAAAGCAGCAGGCGAAATGAAACAGAGAGTGAAGGCTCTTGTTGGTGACACAGCTGAATACATGTGGATATCTACCTTCCACTCCAGTTGCGCGAAGATTTTGAGACGCGAGATCGACATTATGGGATACAAGAAGGATTTCACCATCTATGACAGCTACGACCAGAAATCCCTGATGAAACAGGTGACCAAGGAGCTGAATATAGACGAAAAGGACATTACAGACAAGGAAATCATCGGACAGATCTCAAATGCCAAGAATCTGCTCATTGAACCTATGGCATACAAGAAGAAGAACGAGTACCATTTCAGACTGAACAAGATTGCCGATGCCTATATCCTCTATCAGAAGAAATTGAAGCAGAACAATGCCCTCGACTTTGATGACATCATCATGAAGACCGTTGAGCTGTTTGAAAAATTCCCTGAAGTTCTGGAAAAGTACAGAGAGAAGTTCAGATATGTTCTGGTGGATGAGTATCAGGATACAAACCATGCCCAGTACAAGCTGGTTCAGCTTCTCACGAAGAAGCACCAGAACATCTGCGTGGTGGGAGACGATGATCAGAGCATCTATATGTTCAGAGGCGCGGACATCAGAAATATTCTTGATTTTGAATCGGATTTTCCAAACGCCAAAGTGGTCAAGCTCGAAAAGAACTACAGAAGTATGGGTAACATTCTCTCCGCCGCCAATGCGGTCATCAAATACAATACGGAGAGAAAAGAGAAGACCCTCAAAAAAACCAAGGACGACGGGTCAAAGATCAAGATCTACAGAGCCTATGACGACAGCGATGAGGCAAGCTTTGTGGTCCGTGAGATGGCAAGACAGTTCCGTGAAGGAAGAAACTACAAGGAAATGGCTGTCCTCTACCGTACCAATGCCCAGTCAAGAAAGTTTGAAGAAGCACTTATGCGTGAGGGCGTGCCCTACAAGATCATCGGAGGCCTGAGGTTCTACGACCGTAAGGAAATCAAGGATATTCTCGCCTACCTGAGAATCATCAACAACCCCTTTGATGAAGTGAGTCTTCGAAGAATCATAAACGTACCGAAGAGGAAAATCGGAAACACCACCATGGAGAAGCTGCAGGATAATGCGCTCTCTCAGGATGAAAGCCTCTTTGACACCATCATGAACCTGGAGGAGTATGGTCTTCTTTCGGCTGGTGCAACCCAGTCGGTTGTGGCCTTCCGCGACATGATCCTCGACTTCAACGACAAGCAGGTGGATATGAAAGTATCCGATCTTGTGGACCATATCCTGAAAACCACAGGATACCTGAAAGAGCTTAGAGAATCCAAGAGTCCGGAAGACATTTCAAGAGTGGAAAACCTTGAAGAATTTGTGAGCGTTGTCATGGAATATGAAATGAAGGCTGAAGAGCCGAGCCTTTCAGAGTTCCTGGAGACAGTCGTTCTTGTATCTGATATCGACAGCTTCGACGAGGAAGTGGACTCCGTTACCCTCATGACCCTTCATAGCGCCAAGGGGCTTGAATTCCCCGTGGTCTTCATGGTGGGCATGGAGAACGGACTGTTTCCGGGCGTTTCCTCTCTGTCCGATAGTGGAGAGATGGAAGAGTCAAGAAGACTTGCCTATGTGGGCATCACAAGAGCCATGGAAGAGCTTTACATGACCTATGCGGAAAACCGAATGGTCTATGGCAGGATTGTATCCTACCCGGTATCGGATTTCCTTCTGGATATTCCTTCAGCCCTGAAAGAGTATCTCAATGACGAGCAGAAGTCATTCAGAAAGGAAGTCAATCCCCATACCATCAAGTACACGGACAAGAACCTGAAATACACCAACTACAGTGTGGAAAAAGCGCTGGAAGATGCGGCGAGAATCCTTGATGTGCCGGATCACAAGGCCATGGGCAAGAAGGACATCAAGCCGGGAGCCAAGGTGAAACATCCTAAGTTCGGTGTGGGCACAGTGGTCTCTTCAGAAGATGCGAACGGGGACATCAAGGTCACCATCGCATTCGACAATAAGGGCATCAAGCAGCTTCTATTAAGCCTTGCGCCTCTTGAACTTGCCTAGTTGAAACCATGATTTTTTGTAAAAGGAGAGGGAGGTCTGTCTAGACCTCCTTAAAGGTCTGATATGGAAGAGAAAAAAAGAGAAATCGAATCTTTAGTGGAAGAGCTTAACCGCTATGCAAAAGAATATTACACCCATGATGCGCCAAGTGTGTCCGATGCGGAGTACGACAGGAAGTATGACAGGCTGAAAGCCCTGGAAAAGGAAACGGAATATATCCTTTCCTATTCTCCCACCCAGAGGGTAGGAGATGAAGCTCTGGCGGCTTTTGTGAAGCACAGACACAAGGCAAGGCTCTGGAGCCTTGACAAGGCTCAGGACTTTACCGAGCTTTCTGCATGGCACAAGAGAAATCTCAGCTTCATTGAGGACTACAACCTGGTCCATGAAGACAGGCTCCCTGAAATAAAATACATCGTCACGAGAAAGTTTGACGGCCTGACCGTAAACGTCACCTATGACGAGAACGGCATCATGACCACAGCAGCCACCCGAGGAAACGGAGCTGTGGGTGAAGAGGTGACCTCTCAGGTGAGGATCATCGGTTCAGTGCCGCTCAAGATTGATTCGGAGGATGTTCTTGAAATCCATGGTGAAGCCATGATGACCAAGGAAGCCTTCAGAAAATACAACGAAAATGCCGACGTTCCGCTGAAAAACACCAGAAACGGTGCAGCAGGGGCGCTTAGAAACCTCAACCTTCAGGAGACGAAGAGAAGAAATCTCACGGTCTTCTTCTATGACATCGGCTACAAGGAAGGAAGGCCTTTTGAAAGCTACAGGGAAATGATTGAGTTCATTCAGGACAAAGGCTTTCTCACGGACCGCTTTTTCAGAGAAGCGGATGACTTTGTCACCCTTGAGAAACTGATCAGGGAAATCGAGGAAGAGAGGCAGAGTCTGGACTTTGATATCGACGGTGTCGTCATCGCCATTGATGATATGAGAACCAGAGAGCTTCTCGGGTACACCATAAAGTTCCCCAAGTGGGCCATCGCCTACAAGTTCGAAGCGGAAGAGGCGGTGACAAAGCTGCTTGATGTGGAATGGAACGTGGGCAGAAGCGGCAGGGTGAATCCTACTGCGCTTCTTGATCCGGTGGAGCTTTCCGGCGTTACGGTGAAGCGTGCCACCCTGAACAATATGGATGACATCCGCAGAAAAGGAGTCTCCATAAATTCCATGGTGCTTGTGAGGCGCTCAAACGACGTCATACCAGAGATCATGGGCACAGTGGACGAGGAGCTTAGAGAAGAAATCATAGAGATCGTTCCACCGAAGGTCTGTCCTTCCTGCGGAACGGAGCTCATACTTGACGGTGCACATCTCTTCTGCGAAAACACGTTAAGCTGCAAGCCTCAGCTTGTGAAAAGCATCGTCCATTTTTCCGGCAGAGATGCCATGAATATTGAAGGACTCAGCGAGAAGACCGTGGAGCAGCTTTTCGAGAAGCTTGAACTGAGAGAACTCTCCGAGCTATATACCCTGACCAAGGAAGACCTCATGTCGCTGGATAAGGTGAAGGACAAGAAGGCAGAGAATCTTCTGTCGGCCATCGACAAGTCAAGAAAGCGCGAACTTCATGCCTTCCTCTACGCCTTAGGCATCCCGAACGTGGGAATCAGTACCGCAAGGGATCTCGAATCCACATTCAAGACGCTGGATAAGGTAATGGATGCATCCCTTGAGGAGCTTATGGCGGTAAATGATGTAGGCGAAATTGTCGCAAGGAGCATCATCAATTTCTTTGAACCGGACAAAATCAGGGAAGAGATCGAAAAACTCCTCTCCCACATTGAAATCATTTACGAGGAAGTGGAGATCATTGAAAGTCCCTTCACCGGAAAGACAGTGGTCCTTACAGGATCCCTCGAGAAGTTCACAAGAAAGGATGCGGAGGAAAAACTCCTCAGTCTTGGTGCGAAGGTGAGCTCCTCCGTTTCCAAGAAGACGGATTACGTCGTCTACGGAAAAGAGGCGGGTTCAAAGCTTGCTAAGGCCAATGATCTCGGCGTGAAGACACTCACAGAAGACGAGTTTCTCGAGATGACCGGTGAAACAGATGGTTAGGAACGAGAACATAAAAAAACACTTGGAGAATATCCTCGGAAGCCTCGGATGGTTCATGCTTTTTGTCACCATCATCGTGGTGGGCCTTACGGTCCTTACCCTTAATGGTGTCATGGATACGCCGTATTTCGGCAACTATTTCCCGGTAGGGCTTTCACTGCTCATTACCCAGGTGATCTGGGGGATAAGATTCTACTACAATTCAAGAAGATATCCGAGCTATTTCAAGTACAGTATATTCGCTCTGGTATTTGCGCTCATTCAGTTAATTTTTCTTCTGTCTAATGTATATTAGAATGAGTTATGCTAAAATAGTATAAGGTTTTTGCGGAGAAGTTATGACATTTTCGTCGTAACTTCTTCACTATAATAGGAAAGAGTTTTATGGAGGTGCGATATGGCGGTATCCAAAAAGGACGTGGACTATATCAAGGAGCTGGCGAGGCTTCGTGTGAATGAAGAAGAAACTGAGGGACTGGTGAAGGATCTGAACATGATTCTCGGATATGTGGACAAGCTTCAGGAGCTTGACACCGATCATGTGGAAATACTGGTCAACCCTCTTTATATTGAAAATGTGTATCGTGAAGATGTAGTGGAAGAATCACTGAAGAGTGAAGACTTCTTAAGAAATGCACCGGACAGAACAGATGACTATCTGAAAGTGCCAAGTGTTATCGATCGGGAGGATGCATAAATGGATTTATACAAGCTGAAATCCCATGAGCTGAAAAGTCTGCTCGAGAAGGGTGAAGTCAAGAGTGAAGAGATCGTTTCAAGCTTTCTAGAGAGAATAGAAGATGTGGATCCCAAAGTATCCGCTTTCCTCTATGTGGACAAGGAAGAAAGTCTGAAGAACGCAAAGAAAGCCGATGAAAATAGAGACGGAAAAGGAATGCTCTCCGGGATTCCTGTGGGCATAAAGGACAACATATCCGTCAAGGGTATGCAGAACACCTGCGGTTCAAAGTTTATGGAAGGCTACATTGCGCCTTATGACGCAACGGTTGTTACAAAGCTTAAGGAAGAGGGCGCGATCATTCTCGGAAAGCTCAACATGGACGAATTTGCCATGGGCTCATCCACCGAGTACAGTGCATATTTCCCCACAAAGAATCCCCATGACCTGGAAAGAGTTCCGGGCGGTTCTTCAGGCGGCTCTGCAGCAGCTGTTGCGGCCATGGAAGTGCCCATTTCCCTTGGAACGGATACCGGAGGCTCTGTAAGACAGCCTGCATCCTTCTGCGGAATCGCAGGTCTTAAGCCGACCTACGGCAATATTTCAAGATATGGCGTCACCGCCTTCGGTTCAACTCTTGACCAGGTGGGCACGTTCGCCCGTGACGTTAAAGATCTTGCGCTCCTTACAACATCCATCAGCGGATACGACAGAATGGACTTCACCACCAATCAGCGTGACAAAGTCGATCTTTATACTGGCCTCAACAAGGATATCCGGGGAAAGAAGATCGCCATCGCAAAGGGACGGTGCAAGGAAGAACCTCATGGACATGATCGAGGTCATAAAGGACAACGGAGCAAGTGTCGATTTCATCGATCTCAAGCTTACAGACTATTCCCTTGCGGCTTACTACATCATCTCCTCCGCTGAGGCTTCATCGAATCTTGCAAGATTCGACGGAATCAGATACGGAAAAAGAGCAGACGAGGCGAAGGATGTCATCGACCTCTACAACAAATCCAGAAGTGAAGGCTTCGGAGCGGAAGTGAAAAGAAGAATCATGCTGGGGACCTATGTCCTTTCAGCAGGCTACTATGATGCCTACTACAGCAAGGCGCTGAAGGTCAGAAAGCTCATCCAGGATGAGTATAAGGAGATCTTCAGAAATTACGATGCCATCATTTCACCGACCACACCGACTCCTGCCTTCAAACTGGGCGACAATACAGAGGACATCCTTGCGATGTACCTGAACGACATCTATACCGTTCCTGTGAATATTGCAGGAATCCCGGCAGTGTCCATTCCTTCCGGAAAGCTTGACGGTCTTCCGCTTGGTCTTCAGATCATGGGGAACTATTTTGACGAGCAGGGTATCTTAAACATCGCCCATGCCGTGGAACAGACCCTGAATCTAGATATGACACCGGGATTATAGGAGGATATGTGATGAAGAATTACGAAACAGTCATCGGACTAGAAGTCCATGTAGAACTTTCAACAAAGACAAAAGCCTTCTGCGGCTGCACCACCGAATACGGCGGCAAGCCCAATTCCCATGTCTGTCCGGTATGCCTCGGTCTTCCAGGCGCTCTTCCAAGGGTAAACCTTGAAGTGGTCAATAAAGCCATCAAGACAGGGCTGGCGCTGAACTGCAGCATCAACCGGTTCAACCGGTTCGACAGAAAGAACTATTTCTATCCGGATGCACCGAAGAACTACCAGATCACACAGAACGATTTTCCCATCTGCTATGACGGGTACATTGAAATCGAGACAGCTGACGGAGTAAAGAAGAAAATCGGTATCGAGAGAATCCACATGGAAGAAGATGCCGGAAAGCAGCTTCATTCCAGCAAAGGCACCCTTGTAGACTTCAACCGTTCAGGTGTTCCACTTATAGAGATCGTTTCGAAACCGGACATCAGAACACCTGAAGAAGCGACCCTTTATCTGACCAAGCTAAGAGCCATTCTTTTCTCCCTTGGCGTATCGGACGTCAAAATGGAAGAGGGTTCATTGAGATGCGACGGAAACATCTCCATCAGAGAAGTCGGGCATGAAGCTTTCGGTGTCAAAGCCGAGGTCAAGAACATGAACTCCTTCAAAGCGCTGGAAAAGGCCATGAGATACGAGTACACAAGACAGGTGGAGACCTTGAA